>CAZACA010000069.1:0-9290 GCA_964483515.1 uncultured Treponema sp. | reverse complement strand
AATCCGCGGCCCAGACTTGCTTTCGACGGCATGTGCATGACCGTATCGCCGTCTTCGTAATGCGAAACCATACTTTCCGCCAGCGCTTCGGGAGTTCGCGTAGAAGTCATGGTGTTGCTTCGTTCCAGGAGCGACGGAAATCGTGCAATCGCCTGCGCCAGATTCGTCATGTCCAGAAGCCGGTTTTCCATTCGCGCAAGTTTTTCAGGCGAAGTTTCCTTAAGAGAATTTCGTAATTTTTCGATTAGCTGCTGCTGATATTCAGTAAAAACAATGATTCCCGATTGAATTTCTTTTTCGTCCATGGTTTCTTTGTCAAAAAAATCTGAAATTTCCACCCGTTCAAATTCGAATTCTTTTCTGTCACGTTCAACTTTTTTTTCTTCCAAAATTTCCATCCTGACAATCTAAAAAAAATTTGCAGCAAAGTCTTGTCGTGAATGTCTTTTAGATTCGAGGGAAATTATATCACGATTATTTTCTTTTTCAACGAATTTCGACGGCGGAATTCAGGCGGAATTTTTGCAATGAATATAAATTTCGTTATGATTCGTCCGATAAATTCAGCATGAAAAGAAGCGTAATTTTTTCGTTTTTGATTTTTGTTCTGTCCGCGGAAATTTGGGCGCAGCAGACGCGTGGAATCGTGGAATTGCCGCAAATGCAGGTTCTGGCGCAGGACGTTTACGTGGAGTCGCGGTTCGATTCAGCAGGAAAAAGAATCGGCGTGGACATTTTCGTGCGCAAAAAAAGTCAGATTGAAAGCGTAATGCTCGTGGAAACCACAAAAGATCCCAACGGAAAGGAACCGAATTATTGTTATCGTGCGGCGGAATGGAACGAAACTAACGGCGACGAAATCCGGTATCTGGACGGAAAAGAACTCAAAAGCGACTACGCAAAATTCAGCCTGATTTCTTCCACGGCGAAAAAAAATGCGCGGTTCGGTGAAGCGTTTCAAATTTTCATTCCGAACACAATTTATTACGGCTATCCATGGTCGCGAAACGGCACGGTGCAGATTGGAAAAGGCGTTTTCATAAACATCAGGACGTTTGAAAAACCATACGGCGATTATAACGGTCGTTATATGGACAATCCGTTCATGTTCGATTTTGCCGAAAAGAAAAAAAGCGGAACTGAAATTCCTGCAAAAATTCAGGACGAAATTCCTTCCGAAGAAAATCCGCGGGAAATTCCTGAAACTGAACCGGCTGAAAATTCGCTGACTGACGATTCTGAAAATTCCGCGGAAAAAACTGACGAAAAAATTTCAGAAGAAAAACCGATTATTCTGACGGACGATTATAATTCAGCGGCGGCGGAAAAATTCGGCGAACTGGCAGAAGACGGCAGCGGAATTCTGTATTATTCAAATCTGGAAAAACTGGCGGACGACCTGGTGAATTCCGTGGCGAAAATTTCAGCGAAAAAAGCGGATGTTGTTTTTGCCATCGACACGACGGGAAGCATGAAAAACGACATGGAAATTCTGCGGAAAGAATGGATTCCGAAATTCGCGGAACAGCTGAAAAAATTCGACGATTTGCGCGTGGGACTTTTGTTTTATCGCGATTTCAACGATTCGTACAATTACAAAGGTCTGCCCGTGAAATATTTTGCGTTTACAAAAGACGTTGCGCGCTTTGAAAAGGATTTGAATTCGGCGGTAATCCACGGAAACGAAGGCGGCGACATTCCTGAAGCAGTTTACGAAGCGATTTTTGCGTCCATAAATTTTTACGACTGGCGGAAAGATGCGTTCAAAAAAATTATTTTAATCGGCGATGCGGAACCTCACGCAAAACCGAAGGGCCCAAAAAAAATCACGCAGGAAAAAGTCATGGCGCAGGCAAAGGAAAAAGAAATCGTTCTGGACTGCATTATCGTGCCCGACGAAAAGTAAAGACCCCTGAAAAGACTTTCGCCTCCCCAGGGGAATTGTAAAGGTGACATTTTTGCGGAAAAAAATCCGCAAACGAGTGCATTGCATTGACACGGCGCGAATACAAAGGCTACGAAATCGAATCCGCGTCTTCGCGTTGCAAGAATTTCCGTTTTTCAAGGTTGAAGGAAAACGAAAAAAATCGGACTTTTCGGAGGATGATTCAAGGAGTGATTTTTTCCGTCAGAATGAAGAACGAAAATCCGCTTTGCTTTAAAGAACCTTTTGCGCACAAAAAAAAGCCGATGGTTCTCCGCCACCTGCATCGCCTTGATTTGGTTGACTGAGGCTCAATTTTCTGGATGCCTTAAAAAATTGATTTGGTGAAAAAAAATCGGCGTCCGAGCAGAACAAAGAAAAAGAACGCCGAAGAAGAAGCAAGTAAAAACGTTATATAAGACAATGCGACCAGACCAGATGGTCATCGATCAAAACTTTTTTTCTGTAATTTCCTCACTTTTTTTAATCTGGCTTTAGACTACTGAAACAAGTTTCTTTTGTCAACGAAATTTACGCGTGTAAAAAACAAAACGTAAATTATATTTTCTTTTTTTGCGAATTTAAAATAAAAAACGCCCGAATTTTTTCCGGGCGCTGATTTTTTACTTAAGCGAAAGTCCTTCGATGGTATCGCGAACCTGCATCGTCGTTTCGCGAAGTTTTTGCGAAGCATTTTTTACTGCGTGCTCCGAATCTTTCAGCCGCGAAATCGCTTCCAGAATCAGTTTTCCGCCGTTATTCTGTTCAGAAACCGAATTGCGGATTTCCAGTTCCATGGTTTTTACTTCGGAAGAAAGCCGTACGATGTTTTCAAATTCCTTGTGCGTAGAAACCGTTTTTCCGAACGCCGAATCGATCATAACTTTGATTTCTTTCAGAACATCCGCGATTTTTTTGGCTTCCGTTCCTGAACTTTCCGCGAGTTTTCGGATTTCGTCGGCTACAACGCTGAAACCTTTTCCGCTTTCGCCTGCGTGTGCCGCTTCGATTGCCGCATTCATCGCCAGAAGGTTCGTCTGACTGGAAATTTGCTGAATGATGTGGCTCATTTCCGCCAGACTCGACGAACTCTGCTCAACTTTGTCCACCAGATTGCTTACGTCCGACAGATTTTTTTCGCCCGAACCCGTTGCAATGTCCAGACTTGAAACCGCTTCAAAACTTTTGGTGATGGTATTTTCGATGGACTGAATGTTTCCGATCATTTCTTCCACCGCCGATGACGAAGATTCCACCACTTCAGACATATCACTTGTTATGCGCATGAGGGAATTAACGTCGGACTGGGTCTGCTCCAGATTGTCCAGCGTAACGGATTTAACCTGCTGAATGGTATCGTCGATTTTTTTCTGAAACTGATCGTGCATGGCATTTGACGCGGTTATTACGTAATGGTGGCAGTTTTCGCATTTGTTGATTCCGTTGAAAATTGCAATCGCCATTTTTTCGCACGAATGATAGCCGCACGCACCGCAATTCAGCAAATCCCGCGGAGAAGTTTTGCCCATGGAACGATAAATTTCGCGCAGTTGTGATTCCGACGGAAATTTTATGTTGTCACGAACCGCCTGGCTCCGGTCAGTGTACTTCCTGATAAAAATGTCGTCCTTCCAGTACTCGCCGATGGTTTTGTGCAATTTGTTTATGGCGCGCTTTTTTGAGAAAGATTTTTTCTTCCACAAATCTTTTCGCTCCTGCATTCGTCGTTCAACGTAGCCTTCAAGTTCGTCCAGCGGAAGTTCAGCGTTAATTGTGCCCGCCCCGCCGTTGCATCCGCGCTCGCAGTTCAGGCAGTCGATGAGTTTGTACGGAATTTCCCTGTTGCGCTTTAAATCTTCCGAAAGTTCCTTGAAATATTCCGACATCAGCGGCTGACCTTCGATTTTTCGCGTAACTTTGCGGATTTTCGGGTCGAATCGTTCTGCCGTGCGCAAAAGTCCGCCGGGCGTAGAATAAAGGGTTCCGCGTTCAGCAGGAGGATTTTCGTATTCAGTTTTTGGGAATCGCGACAAATCAATTCGATTTTTTTCAAAGTAGTCGCTTAAAGATTTCATTGTTACGTTAAAGTCGCCGCGTCCGTTTTCGTCAAATTCGCGTCGTTTTGCAAAACATGGCGAAATTACCGCGATTTTGCAGCCGGCATATTCAGGATAAAATTTGCGGATCATTTCCACGGTGTGCGCCATGGGACTGTCGGCAGGAGAAAAATATTGCAGCAAATCAGGATGATAAAGTTCCGCGTAGGCAACCAGAGCAGGACAAGGCTGGGCAATGACAAGTTTCGGATTATTTTTTTTGATGTACTCAACGTAAGACATGGTTGTGAGTTCCGCGCCGAAACTTACGTCAAAAACCGCACGAACGCCGATTGATTTAAGCCATCCGTTTAATTCAAGATCTTTTCCGCGGAAATTTACGGCAGCCGCAGGAGCAACGATGGCGATTACGCTTGAACCTCCGCTGGAAACGGTTTTCATGAACAAATCGAAATCGTCCAAACCATGACGCGCACCATGAACGCAAGCCCGGATGCACGCACCGCAGCCAATGCAAATCGCCGAATTTACGGTTACATAATTTCCTGAGCCGTTGTTGCAAAATTTCGACGGACAAACGGAAATACATCTATGGCAGTTGACGCATTTGTCAGGGTCAACTGAAATTACAGGTTTTAACTCAGTCATTAAATTTCTCCAAATCAAAATAACGTATCAAAATTTCTGCCTGAACGCAGAGTTGAAAAACAGCGCGAAGTAGCCTTATAAATCTGCAAAGAATCGTTACCAATGATTTGGAAAAATTCTCGTTTAAAGTCTCACCCCGAATGCATTGCCGAATCCGCGGACGAATCCGGCTGAACTTTTTTATTTATTTGTGATAAGAAGCGTTTTTGAATCGAGTTTTAAATTCGACTCAACGTCAGTTTTTTTGCCGATTTTCAGAATGTTCAGTTTTGTAACGGAATTTTCCGCCGCCAGATGAACTACCGCAGAAAAATACGGAAGAATCGATTTCGGAGCAGAATCTTCCAGGTCGTCGCCGGAGGAAGTCGCGCTAATCCAAATTTTTGTTTTGGTTGCTTTCGCGTAGCTTGCCACGGTCTGAATGTCGGATTCCTTTACTTTTTCAAAATCCACGTCGTCGATTACAACGCCCGCCACCGCAGTTCCGCCCGCTTTAAGCGCATTCAGCGTGTTTACGACTTTTTCCAGGCTGATGTTGTCCTGATTGAAATTCAAAATCGTTCTGTTGCGCAAAACCTGTTCCTTTACGTCGCCGGCATTCGCAATCGCCTTTTTCTTTGAAATTTCGTTGTAAATTCCGTCGTACCAGGAAATTACGTTTTCACTGTGCTGATTGAACGAAACGTGCACGAGCTGCTTTCCGTTAAGAAGCGTGTCCATTCCGAACTGAACCAAAACAGATGTTTTTCCCAAACCTTTTTTCGCCGTTACCAGACCAAGTTCGCCCGCCTTGAGTCCGCCGCCAGCTGCTTCGTCAAAAATTCTGATGGGGCTGCGTTCGTACAATTCCTGTTTTGCCATTTTTTCCTCCTGAGAGTTGAATCAAAAATTGAAATCTTCGTCAAAATTACGAAAAGTATATCATAATCGGCAAAAATCTCAATAAAAATCTGTTTACAGAAAAAACAGGCTCCCCCAGAAAATCCTGAAGAAACCTGCTTTCACAAAATCCTTAAAAATTCAGCAAAAACCGATGTTATTTTACCTGACCTGCTTTTCGCTTTTCGGCGTAGGCTTTAATGAGTTCGTCGGCAACTGCATTCGGAACTTTGCTGTATTTTTCAAATTCCATGGTGAATTCGGCTTTTCCCTGAGTGGAAGATCGGAGAATCGTAGAAAATCCGAACATTTCTGAAAGCGGAACTTCTGCGTTTACGGTTGAATTTCCGTTTTCGTCGGAAGAATCCACAATCACTCCGCGACGCTGATTTATCAGACCGAACATATTTCCCTGGAATTCCGTGGGGCCTGCAATCTGAACTTTCATAATCGGTTCAAGAATCGCCGGTTTTGCTTTTGCGTAACCTTCGCGGAATGCACCGATGGCTGCCGTCTGGAATGCAATGTCCGAAGAGTCAACCGGGTGATACTGACCGTCGTTAATCGTACAGCGAACGCCCACAACCGGAGCACCGATAAGCGAACCTTTTTCCATTGCTTTTTTGAAGCCTTTGTCGCAGGAAGGAACGTATTCGTTAGGAATCGCGCCGCCTTTAATTGAATCCACGAATTCGTAGTCTTTTTCAGCGATTGGTTCCATGAATCCGGCAACACGACCGTACTGACCTGAACCACCGGTCTGCTTTTTGTGCGTATAGTTGAAATCCGCCCGCTGAGTAATGGATTCGCGATAAGCAACTTCCGGCTGAGAAACTTTTACTTCGCATTTGTATTCGCGTTTCATTCGTTCAACGTAAACTGCCAGGTGAAGTTCGCCCATTCCCTTAATAATCGTCTGATTTGATTCAGGATCAACGTAAGTCTGGAAAGTCGGGTCTTCTTTTGTAAAGCGGTTCAATGCCTTTGACATATTTGCCGCGTCCTGCTTGTTTACGGGAGTAATCGCTTCAGAAATAACCGGTTCAGGAACGAACATTGATGTCATGGCAATGTTGAGTCCGCCGCCGCAGAAAGTATCGCCCGAAGCACAATCCACACCGAACAACGCAATGATGTCGCCCGGCTGACCTTCGTTAATGTCTTCCATTGCCGCCGCGTTCATGCGCACGATTCGTCCGACCTTAAACTTCTTTTTTGCGCGGGTGTTGTAAAGTTCGTCGCCTTTTGTGATTTTTCCCTGATAAATTCTGACGTAAGTAAGCTGACCGTACTGACCATCGTCCAGTTTGAACGCCAGAGCAACGCACGGTTTGTTTTCCACGTTGAAAAGTTCCACTTCTTCTTCGTTTTTGTCCAAATCCAGTCCGTAGTTGTGAACTTCAGTCGGATTCGGCAGATATCGTTCAACGCCGTCCAGAACAGGCTGAATTCCTTTGTTCATGTGAGCCGAACCGCAGAAAACCGCAACGAAATTTTCTTCCAGCGTTCCTTTTCGGATTGCAGCGATAATTTTTGCTTCGTCAATGTCTTCTTTTTCTTCCATCAAATCTTCCATGAGGGAATCGTCGAACATTGCAGCCGCTTCCAGAAGTTCCGCGCGTTTTTCCTTTGCCTGTTCCACCAGTTCAGCAGGAATTTCCGCCGTTCTGATTTCTTCGCCGTCGTGACCTTCAAAATAATACGCTTTCATGGCAATCAAATCCACAACGCCCTGAAGTTTGTCCTCCAGACCGATGGGAAGTTCAACCATGTACGCATTCAGTCCCAGTTTGTCGCGAAGTTGAGCACATACACGAAGCGGATTCGCACCCTGACGATCGCACTTATTTACAAAAGCAATTCGGGGAACATGATAGCGTTTCAACTGTCTGTCTACCGTAATTGACTGAGACTGAACGCCTGCAACCGCGCAAAGCACCAGAATCGCTCCATCCAAAACTCGAAGCGAACGTTCTACTTCAACGGTAAAATCTACGTGACCTGGTGTGTCGATAAGGTTGATTGTCGTGCCTTTCCAATTTACTTGTGTTGCCGCCGACTGAATTGTAATTCCACGTTCCCGCTCCAAATCCATGGAGTCCATTACAGCACCTACACCGTCCTTTCCGTGTACTTCGTGAATCTGGTGAATCTTGTTGCAATAGAACAAAATTCGTTCTGATGTCGTTGTTTTACCAGAATCAATATGCGCACTGATACCGATATTACGAACTTTTGTAATATCAAAACCCATAGTGTATACCTCTCAAAAAATCAATTTACGATTGGGGGATTCTAATGAAAAACATTAGAATATTCAATGGGTGGCAGTCTTTTTTTAGAAAGCATTAGAAACTCAATGAAAACGCTGTCTTTATATTCCATTTGATTTTTTTTCCTCCGCGGAAAGTTGCACCTGCATTCGGCGAAAACGAAAATTCTCCGTCCTTGTCCACCACCGAAATTCCCAGGCTGGCATTGCACCGATTTTTTTTCGGATAAAAATACTGACTGAATGTATACGTATTTTTTGTAGCGTCTTCATTTTTTACCGAAAAAGAATCCGCAATGGAAAAATTCGCGAACTGATGCGAAAATTTTATCTGCGCCGAAAATTCCGCGTCCTCTTCCAGTTCCGATTTTGCCGCCGAAACTGATGCCGAAATTTTCCGCCGCGCCGACTCCATCGAAACTGCTGCCTTTGCTTTCCGTTCGCCGTATTCCACGGATTTTTTTGCGTCCGATTTCCTTTCCGACGAATAAACCAGAATTCCCGCGCTGAACAATCGTTTGCCCACCCAGAAAGACATCTGCGGATTCAGGCAGAACTGATTTTTTACACGCGGTTCCGAACCGTTCGCCGTAATCAAAAAATCGTCCGCGCAATAAAAAAACGAATGCAGCGTAAAATCGCCCAGAAACAAAAAATTTTCCTCGCGAAACCACGACGCACTTCCGCCGAAAGGATTTTCATGAATTCCCGATGCAGCCGCCAGCCGAAAATTTTTGAAAACCAGATTGCACTCGCCCTCCGCCGCAAAATATTTTTTTTCCGCGAAAAATTTTTTCTTCTGAAACCACGAATCGGAATTTTCCCTGGACAATTCAAAAAATCCGCCCGTAAACGAAACCGACGCATTTTTTGCCATGGGAAACGCAATCCGCCTGAAGGAACTGAAATACAGTTCGCCGCTTTCAAAGCACGCCAGTTGAAGCGCAGGCAGAACAATTTTTTCATTCCGAATTTCCACGGAAACCGCCGCAGAAAATTTCTGTTCCGCAGTGGACAATTTTGGAAGCGACGGCGACATTCCGCATGACAGAAGCGACGGATTTTTCAGCGCGCCGGGAACGGTAAATTTCGGATTTTTCAGCCGCGAAATTCCATTTGCATACACAAGCGAACCCGCCAGAAAATTCCACGAAACGAACTGGGACAAAAATTCGTATTTTGCGCCGTAAACTTTTTTGTTCATTTCAAAAAATTCCGTTGCGTCCGACTGGGCAAGTTCAGGAAATTTCGTCGTGCCGATTCCGCCGAACCAGACGAACTGAAAATTTTCCGCGCTGAATTTTACTCCTGAATTGTACCTGAGCGAAAATTCGTCACCGTTGAAACGCGAGTCTTCCATGGGAAATTTAAAAACGCTGTCCGAAACGAATTCCACCGACGCGAAAATCCGGGGAAAAATCGTACAAAAAATCAAAAGCAAAATTTTCTTTTTCATCAATTATTCTATTTCCGAAAAAAAAAATTTTATGCCATGAATTTTTGAATTTTC
>CAZACA010000068.1:0-9327 GCA_964483515.1 uncultured Treponema sp. | reverse complement strand
GCTCTACGGAAAAAGTTCCCTGTGGAAGGAAGCGTGGCAGCGTTACTACAGGATGATTTTTAAGGATTCCGCGAAAAGGCTGAAAAACATTTCGTTTGAAATTTTTAAATCGATTTATCCGTCGTCGCTGGACGAAACCGATTTCGCGCAGAAAATTTTAACGTGGACGCAGACGCTTGAATACGCCCGCGAAAAAAATTCCGCCGATTTTACTCCGCCCGTGCAGATTTTCACCGGAAAAGGAAGTGACTGCGACAGCCGTGCCATGCTGATTGCCGTAATCCTTCAGAGCGTCAACATGGATTCCATAATTTTTGTCAGCGCAGAATTTTCCCACGCAGTTGCAGGATTCGTTTCCACGCACCCGGGATTCGGCTTTGAAGCGAACGGAAAAAAATACCTCACCGGCGACGCAACGATTTCGGGCGCAACCTGGGGACTTCTGGACGCGGCAATGGCAGACGAATCAAAGTGGATTCCCGTAATTCTGCCTTGATATTTTTTTTCCGGAAATATATCATCGCGGAATGTTTGGCTTTTTTTTCAAGAAAAATCTGTGCGACGTCTGGGACAATCTTTTTTACGTTGTGGTAGCGAACTTTTTTTTTCTGATTGCGCTTTTCATTTCGTATCTGCTTCTGGTTTTTCTGCCGGATTTATTTTCTTCCGACGGAGCGAAAACCGTCTGCCTCTTTTTTTCGCTGGTGATTTCTTCCGTGATTCTGTGCGACGTGATTTTTGCCGCCGCAGGAAATTCAGCCCGGATTGCAAATTTTAACGCGCCGCGATATTCAGCGTTTTTCGCAGGAATGAAAAATTCGGTTAAGGACGCGGTTTTTTCCGGAATTTTTTTAAGCGCACTGATTGCCGTTTCCGCCGTAAGCATGCCGTTTTATCTGAGCCTGGCGAATTCCGCGGAAGGAACGCTGAAATTCGTTTACGCCGCAGTTTTAATCGTGATTTTCTGGTTCCTTTTTACGACTTTTTTCGCGCTGCAATGGTTTTTTGCCATAAAATGCCTCATGAAAAACAGCCTGAAAAAATGTTTCAGGAAGTGCTACATAATTTTTCTGGATAACATCGGTTTTACTTTCGCAGTTTTTTTCGTAAACGTGCTGAATCTGCTTCTGACGCTCGTAACGTTCGGACTTTACCCCGGAATGAACGGAATCGTCATTACGAATACGAACGCGCTGAAAATTCTGCTTTACAAATACGACTGGCTCGAAGTGAATCCGGGACTTTCCGCCGCGCAGAGGAAAAACGTTCCCTGGGACGATCTGCTGGCAAAAGACAGAAAAACGCTCGGTCCGCGCACGCTGAAAGGATTTATCTTTCCGTGGAAAGAAAAATAGCAGGATTCTTATTCCGCGCAAATATTGACAAAAAAAAGCAAAGAATGCAAAATAGCGCATTCACGGCAGAAAATTTTCTTTTTCAGGAATGTTTTCAAATCAATGCGAAAATCGTTCCGCCGCGCAAATTAAAAAAAACAGGGGTTGCAATTATGGAAGACGACATTCTTACCATCGAGGAAGTTGCAAAATATCTTCGGGTCAGCGAAAGGACTGTCTACGACTGGGCGCAGAAAGGCGAAGTTCCCAGCGGAAAAATCGGAACGGTATGGCGGTTCAAAAAATCTGAAATCGAAAAATGGGTCAACGAACGGCTTTCATCGTCTTCAAAATCGTCCGACAAAGAAATCGAAATCCAAGTAAAAAATATTCTGTCGCCTGAACGGATAATTTTCATGAATCATCAGTCCAAGCACGATTCCCTCGTTCAGCTTGCGCAAAATCTTGCCACGGCACCGCAGGTAAAGGACGGCCGCGAACTGGAATCGGAAATCCTCAAGCGTGAAGAACTCATGTCCACTTCCATCGGCAGGGGGCTCGCCATTCCCCACGTGCGCATTTCCAGCGTAACTGACCTGGTGATGTCGGTGGGAATTTCCAGATGCAACATAATGGGTTTTCAGCCGCTTGACGAAATTCCCGTGCGGATTCTGTTCATGATTGCAGCATCGTACAATCAGCACAGTTATTATTTAAAGACGCTTTCGTTTTTCAGCGCGAAAATGAAGGACGGCGAACTCAGGGAAGAACTTCTGGAATCAAAAACTCCCATGGACGCATACAATCTTCTGGTAAAATAACGCAAATCGTGGAATATTCGACGGATTCGGTAGTTTCGCTGATTTCGCACATTCACACGGCGACGGCGGAATTTGCCAACAAAATGCTTTCCAGACGCTGCGGATTCGTTTCGTCCCAGGGCTTCATTCTTTACCTCCTGTCAAACTGCGAAAAAATGACCATGGGCGAACTTTCCCGGCAGATTAACCGGAATAAATCCACCACCACGGTTCTTGTGCGGAAACTTTGCGACGAAGGGCTGATTCGCGTGGAACAGGACGCACGGGATAACCGGCAGAAAAACATTTCCCTCACCGAAAAAGGCAAGGAATTCAACGGAATGACCGGCGAAATTTCACAGAAACTGCTTTCTGTCTGCTACGAAAATTTCAGCGGGGAAGAAAAATCCGCACTGCTTTCGCTTCTCCTAAAAATGAACGAAAACATCGAAAAGGAAATCTGAAAAAAAACGGCTGAAGTTCCGCGGAAGTTTTCAATAAAAAACTTTTTTTAAAACAACAAATGCGACCATCAGAAACCCGTGATCGCATTCATTGAGGAAATTTTTCCACGTTTGCAGAATCTTATTTCAGAACCGCACTTATGCGCTCAAGAACCTTTTTCCGGTCAAGAGGCTTTACGATGTAGTTCTTTGCACCGCTCAAAAGGGACTTTTTTACGAGTTCCTCTTTTCCCAGCGCGCTGACCATAATGACTCTGGCGTTTTTGTCGAATGCAATAATCTGCTCCAGAGCCGTAATTCCGTCCATTCGCGGCATGGTGATGTCCATCGTAACAAGATCGACGTTCGGACAAAGTTCCTTGTACTTGTCAACACCTTCTTTTCCATCTTGGGCAGTAGCAACAACTTCATAACCATCACTAGTGAGAATTTGAGTCAGCTGCTTTGCAACAAATATGGAGTCGTCAACAACAAGTACACGGTATTTTGTACCATCAAGCCTTTCTCCTTCCGGCGGACGCTCATTAATTGATGGAAAATCCTGTTTTGTTTTCATACATACTCCCATTAAAATCAATATTAAAACTTCAATATAAACTTTATTGAACCGCTCCTTACGAAACGGCATTTGAAGAAATTACGCAAACTGCAACGCATTCTGCGCAAAACCACAAGAAAAACCCTCTTGAAAAACCAAAAAGATTATATCCGAATTTTAAGCACGCTCACGAATCGCAACGTTTACTTCGATTTTGCCGTAATCGGTAATAAGCGGAACAATAAGCGCTTCCACGCTTTCAGAAATTCCGCCCAAAGCCGCGATTTCCATTTTTTCGCCCGCAAACAACGCCGGAGGAGTCAAATCGAATTTGAATCCCAAATCATGCAGCTTCGTAACAGCCTGAGCCGTAATAAGATTGGCAAGTTCGCTGATAGTTGCTTTTGCCAGATCATCAAAAGAAGCCAGTTTTTCGTCGTTCATCTTGGACGCAATATTCAAAGCTGTTTCAAACGTCATGTCAAAAAGAACACGACCTTCCACATCGCCGGCAAGACCTACCAAAGCGGCAACTCCCATAACGGGCATCGCCGTCGATTTCAGATACAAATCCCCTCTTTTTACTTCGGCACCGCCAAGAACTTCCTTTAGAACTCTATAAGAAGTTTCCACAAAAGGATTGATATACTCAACTCTCATTAAATCCCCCTAAAACAGCTTTTTTTTATTGCTTTGAATATATTGATATGCTGCCGGAAGATTTTTTCGACCAGCCGGGCATTTCAATATTTTCATTGTCGCCGACGATAATGATACCATTTCCCTTGACCTTTTCGCTGAATTCACCCAGAACCGTATTCTGCGATGATTCAGGCAGGAAAGCAAGAACGTCCCGCGCGAAAACTATGTCAATCGGTGGAAGATTGTCAGTATTCGTGCAGTCATGGTACTCGAACATAATCGAATCTTTGATTTCCTTTGTGAAAGTATAGTCGCCGCCCACAGTTTTTGTAGAGAACGGCTGATACCAGCTTACGCTCGCTTCATCGGAAAGCGTCATCAAAGGCGCATTGGAAACGCTGAGCAAATCCACGTCGTGACCGTAGATTTTGATTTTTGCATCAGGATATTTTCGTTTCAAAATGCACGCCAAAGAATAAGATTCGTAACCTTTTCCGCAGCCCGGATTCCATACCACAATGTTTTTTGCAGTGTTTGCAGGAAGAGCAGCAGCAACTTCATCCGCGAAAGATTCAGCCCACCATGTTCCCGTAAACTGCGAATAAAACGGTGCAAGGAATTTTTCGGCATCGCTTTCGTTCTGAAGCTGTGTCTTGGAGTCTCCGCGCTCTTTTGCCCAGGATTTGTAGCGTTCTTCAGTCCATTTTTTTGTAACGGGGCTGACGTAAAATTTCTTCAGGTTTTTAAGCGAATCCGAAATGAAATTCAAATCCACTGCTTTTTCTTCCGCCGGTGCAGGTGATGGAGCAGCAGACGAACTTGCATTTGCAGACGGTGAAGATTTCTGCGCAGAAGAAGATTTCGCTTCGGGAGCGGATTTCTGCTGTTCTGCGGAAGATGCAGCCGCCGCCTGAGCCTGTGCTTGTGCCGCCTGACGCATTTTTTGCTGCGCCTGGGCAGTTTCAGCGAGTTCACGCTCTTCTTCCGGAGTCCGCACGCCGAAAATCCTGTCAATGTCCAGAAGAACGTAAAGATTTTTGCCCGACTCCACGACGCCGTAAATGTACTTGATGTTTATGTCGCCGAAAATCGGATGAGGAGGCTGAATGGAACTTTTCTGAATTCCCACAACCTTGTCGATTTCGTCCACCACCACGCCGAAAGTCTGTTCGCCCACGGTTACAATCAGCATATTTTCCAGATAATCGTCGTCATGTTCCTGAACGTCGCCGTTAAAAAACAGCCGCAAATCGATAATCGGAATAATGTCGCCGCGAAGATTGTAAACGCCCAGAACAAAGGGAAGCGCATTCGGCACGTAAGTAAAATGACCTGCCTTCGCGATTTCCTTTACTTTCATGATGTCGATGGCGTAATCCTTTCCCGCAAGAGAAAAAGTCACCATTTTGTAGTCTACAATGGAGATTTTCTTTTTTTCTTCGTTCAACTGCTCCGAAGTCAAATCCTCGGAACGTTCAACGGTATTTGCAAGCACGCTAAGTCTTTCCTGAATGGATGCCATAACTATCTCCCTATTGACGTTGAAATTGCAGATTTCATTGCTTCAGCTTCACGAACCTGCTGAGCATCCAGTTCCTGTTTTACGCCAAGTTCAAGGAGCTGGTTTACATCGATAATCAGCGAAACGGAACCGTCGCCCAGAACCGTCGCGCCTGCAATTCCAGGGGAAGAAGTAAACTGATCCTGCAAAGGCTTAATTACCACGTCTTCTTCGCCGATGAGGGCATCCACCATAACGCCGATTTTCTTTTCCTGAGAACCGACGATTACAATGAAGCAGTATTCATCGTTGCCCGATTTTTTAATGTTAAACAGCCGTCCCAGCCGCAAAATCGAAATTACTTCGTTTCGCACGTTCAGAACTTCATAGTTGTCGATTGTATTGATTGTGTCCCGTTTTACCCGCTGACTTTCAATGACGTTCGCAATCGGAATGGAGTAAACTTCTTTTCCAACGCGAACCAGAAGTCCCTGAATAATCGCCAGGGTAAGGGGCAGCCGGATGGAGAATTTAGAACCTTTTCCACGTTCGCTTGAAACGCTGATGGAACCTTTCAATTTTTCCACCATGGTTTTTACTACATCAAGACCGACGCCACGTCCGGAAACGCTGCTGATTTTGTCGCTTGTAGAAAATCCCGGTAAAAATATGAGGTTGTACGCGTCCTGATTTGAAAGCACCTTGTTGGGACTGATCAGACCTTTTTTTATCGCCTTGTCGCGAACTTTGTCCACTTCAATTCCGCATCCGTCATCGATGATGTCGATTACAATCATGTTTCCTTCGTTAGCGGCGCGCAAAGTAAGCGTTCCCGTTTCAGGTTTTCCGGCGGCTTTTCGTTCATCCGGCGGTTCAATTCCGTGGTCAACCGAATTCCGCACGCAATGCATGATCGGGTCGAGCAAATCGTCTACAACCGTCTTATCAAGTTCCGTGTCTTCACCTTCGATAACCAGATCAACTTTTCTGCCCAGATCGCGGCTTAAATCACGCACAACCCGCGGAAAACGATTGAAAATCGTACCGATGGGAACCATTCGGATTTTCATTACGCCTTCCTGCAGTTCCCCGGAAATTCGTCCCAGATTCTGCGTCGTAGAACGATATTTCGTGGAAGCCGACTTGAATTCGCTTTCAAATCCGTCGAACCAGGCAGCCATGGAATCGTATTCTTCTGAAAATTTCTGACAGACGTCTTTTATGGACGACCCCTGCTCCACTTCGTTTATGCACTTGGGAATGGCTTCCATAAGTTTTCGGTGCTTTTCCTTGAACGTAGCATTCAGTCCCTGAAGTTTCACCTGAAGATCCGCCATATGCAGACCGTTCTGGTTAAAGGCGGCTTTCGTAATGACGGTTTCAGAAACAAGATTCATCAGATTGTCTACGCGCTTTGAATCCACACGCAAAATGGAAGCCTGGGCAATGGCATGACCCGAACCGGCCGGCTTTTTCGCGGCGGCGGCAGGAGCGTCTTTTTTTTCTTCTTTCGGTGATTCCGCAGCAGGAGCCGGTGCAGGAGCGGCAGGTGCTTCTTCTTTTTTTTCTTCAGCAGGAGGAGCCGCAACTTCCGCTTTTGCAGGAGCAGGACTCGGAGACGCGGCCGCAGAACCTGAACCTTTTACCGCAAGTTTTGCGTCTACGGCAGTAGTAACATCGTCCAGGAAAGCAGCATCTTCCAGCACGCTTCCCTCTACGGACGCAGAAATGTAATAAACGACCTGCGGATAATAAACGTCTTCATACAGCGACTCAAAATCCGGAACAGTCTTCAGAACCGTACCGCAATTTTTAAGCGACGCAAAAACCTGAATTCCGCCGACGCTGTTCATGGGATTTGACTCATCGAACGTAACGTTTACGGCCCAAAGCTTCTGGTCATCGAGCACGGCGTCCTTTAATTCGTCGTATTCTTCGTCGGTTAAAGGCGGAACGGGAGGCATTCCTCCGGATTCAGCAGCAGGCGCGGAAGTTTCAGCCGCTTTTGGAGCAGCCGGTTCTTTTTTTGCACCCACCATTCCGGCAGGCAACTTTACGCCGCTTCCGGATTTTTTAGCCGGTTTGGCCGGAATGTAAGAATTTATTTTTTGTACGATGGGAGTAACATCTTCCTGGTAAACGGATCCACTACTTCTGGCTTCGAGCATAGATTTAATGGTGTCTATGGAAGTAAGCAAAACATCGACAATGGGCTCAGAAACTTCCACCAGATTGCTTCGTAGTGCATCAAGCAAATCTTCCACATCGTGGCAAAAACCTGCTAGTTCAGTCATTTCAACTGTCGCCGAACCACCTTTCAAAGTGTGCGCTGCACGGAAAATTTCATCGATTGCATCATGATTTGAAGGGTCGTTTTCTATAACGAGGATATTGCTCTCTAGGGTTTCAACTTGTTGCTCTGCTTCTGCAAAGAAATCCTTAAGTAGTTCCTCGTTGTTAGCATCTAGATAATCACTCATACCGTTATATTTTAATCGAATATGCCAATATGTCAAGTAAAACGTTTTTTCGGTTTGTGATTTTTCATGACGAATTCAAAAAAAAAGCGGAAGAAGCCAATTCCTTACTTGATTTTTTCCGCGGATATGGCAGAATTCAGTACAAAATCGTGCCTTTCAATTCTTTTCAAAATTCAAGTTTTTCTTTTTTTTTCCGAAAATGAAACAGACAAATGCCGTTTCATGCAAAATGATTCACGGGAGGATTCGAGAAGTGAAAAAAAAATTGCGCATTGCCTTTTTGTCCGTGCTTTCTTCGTTCAGCTTGTTTGCCCTGGAAAAACCGTATTACAACGGATACACGGGATTTTTAGCGGAAATAAAGGACGACTGCGACTCGTGCAGCAAACCGTCATGCATGGGCGAATCGTTTTTTGCGGGACAACTGGATTTCGGCGGACAGCTTTTTTTGCGCGGAGAATTCTACGTTCAGGCGGAAGACATCCAGCGGTTTAACTATTCAGATAATTTTTCGCGGTCAGATAACGCATATTTCAGGCTGGAAGAACTTTCGGCAACGTATAAACTTTCATCGGTGGGAGCGTCCCATTATTTGAGCGCGTACATGGGAAATTTCGAGCCGATCGGTTCAGATTTATTTTTGCAGCGTCAGTTCGGAATCAGCCCGATTCATTCGTTTTTTACGGAAAGTTACCACGGAATCGCCGGAGCAGTTTATTTTCCGCTTTATGCACGGGGAATCGGTTACACGGTTCATCCCGAATCCGACACGGCATTCAGCCTGAATTTGTATCAGAATCGCGCCTCCAAGGACGAAAGTTTAAGCGACGTACTGAATCTGGATTTCCGCGCGGCTGCCCTTCTGGGTTCTGCAACCATCGATTTTTCCACGGGACTTTCCTGCCCCAAAAACGAATCAGGCGACACGGAATACATCGTTGCCATAAAGGAAATTTATCTTCACGGCGGACTGAATCTTCTGGTGGGAAACAAAAACACGACTTCCCTTTACCTGAACTGCGGAATAAACCGTTTTGCACTGCGGAAAACCGGCGATGACGATGACGATGATTCTTCCGATGATTTAATCAGGAACATTTACGGAATTCTCGAAGCACGCGCTTCAGGAAAATACATTTCGTTCGACACAAGCGGATTTATTTTTCAGAAAGAATCGGCGGTGGACATGATTTTTCTCCGCGACATCGTTGACCGAAACGACGGACTGGAATATTTAATCGGCGGAAACATAAACGCGTACACTGACCGGCTTTACCTTGCTTCCACGAAACTCACTGCGGGCATACACACGACGCTGACCGTTTCAAAAATCGATCCCGACGGCGACAATTCCAGGCAGATTGACGTAAGGATTTCTCCCTACGGAAAAATGGATCTTTTCGGCGGAAATTTGAACGTAGCGCTTTCGATTAACCCGGTAAATTTAATAAAGGAAATTTCCGAAAGTTATTCCGTTTCAGTGGGATTCAAGACGAATTTCTGATTTTTCCCTGACTGACAGGATTCTGCATTCAGCCTGACAAAATCCTGCCATGTCCGGAATTTAC
>CAZACA010000067.1:306-9492 GCA_964483515.1 uncultured Treponema sp. | reverse complement strand
CAAAAAAAATCCGCAGAACCGTTCTGCAAAAAGGAATTTGTGCAAAAAAAACAAAAGCATCGCTTTGAAAGCAAAAAAACGCTTTTAAAAAGAACCGCAAAAACTTTTACAAAAAAAAATCGCGCAGAAACCGTTCTGCAAAAAGGACTTTGTGCAAAAAAAAATCGTCGCCCTTCCGCGGAAGGAAGAAAAAAAATTCCCTTGTAAAGATTATTCTTTAATGCTATTCTTGCGCACATCTTTTACAACTCAGGAAGGAATTTAAAATGCCGTTTAATTTTTTGTTGCAAACTGCTGATCCCATGGCGGGTGCCGGCGGATTGGGAATGTTTTTGCCCCTTATTCTTATCGTTCTGATTATGTACGTTTTTATGATTCGTCCGCAGAACAAAAAACAGAAAGAACTTCAGAAAATGCTTGATGCACTTCAGAAAGGCGATAAAGTCGTTACCATCGGCGGAATCCACGGAACAATCAGTTCGGTAAAAAAAGAATCCGGTACGGTAATCGTAAAAGTCGATGACAATGCAAAAATCGAATTTAACCGTTCGGCGATTGCATCAGTCGTAACCGAAAAAAAGGCTGAACCAAAATCCGAAGAAAAAAAATCGCTTTTCGGCAGGAAAAAAGAAGAACCAAAAGAAGAAAATCCTGTGACGGAAAAATCGGCTGAGGAAAAAGATGAGTAAAAAAAGTCGTCTTGTAATAATTATTGCGGTGCTTGCGGTCTGTTTCGCTTTTTTGTCGCCGTCAATCAGATGGTACGCCGGAACTCCAAAGGAAGACAAAGCGCTGGCGTTAAGTTCCCTGGAAAATATCAAGGATTATTCAACTTTCCGCGCCAACGAAGAAGTGAAATCGCTGCTGGACGAAGTGAAAAAAAATCCGGATGCGGCGCTGACTTCTGAGCAGGACTGGCTTCTGAAGCAGGCAAAGAAAAATTTCAAACTTTCAGGCGAAAAAATTCCTGCTGAAATTACGCTTTCTGCTGCGCTTTCTTCATTTGATTCGCGGGCGGAACTCACTTCGTTTGTGGAAGGAATTTACCGCAAAAAAATTCTTGCTACAAAAAGCGCGTACAAAAATTCGGTAAAACTCGGACTTGACCTTTCGGGCGGAATGAGCGTCATCGTAAAAGCAGACCTGGATGCGGTGGTTGCTTCCCAGGGCGACAAAGTTTTCGACGAAGAAACGCTGAAAAGCGATGCGATGGCTCAGGCAGTGGAAACGCTTTCGGGACGAATTGACCGGTTCGGTTTGAGTTCTCCTGTAATCCGTCAGCAGGGCGAAGACAGAATTTACATTGAACTTCCGGGTTCCGCAGAAGCAGACCAGGTGAATTCGATCATTCAGGGCCGCGGAATTCTGAATTTCCGTCTGGTGGACAATGACGCAACGAACGCATTCAATTCGTATTATTACGCGAACATGGATTCCACTTTTGACAGCAGGGGCAGGCTGATTGATTCATCGATTATTCCCGACGACTGCGAAGTAATGGGCTACTACGTTACCGACGAATACGGCCTGGACCAGAGGGAAGGATATCTTGTCGTAAAAAAGGAAATTGCGCTGGACGGAAAGCACATAAAATCCGCGGAAGTCGGTTCGGAAGATTTGACGGGAAAGCCGCAGGTTAATTTTTCCCTTGATGCGGAAGGCGCGGAAATTTTCGGCAAATTCACGGGCGCACACGTAGGCGAAAATCTCTGCATCGTCAGCGACAACAAAATCAAGAGCAATGCGCGGATTCAGACGGCAATTACCGGCGGAAACGTTGCACTTACGGGATTCGGCAGTCAGGAAGCGCAGAACATCCGGAAAGTTTTGCAGACGGCGTGGCTGGACGTTCCCCTCAGCGTAGAAAGTCAGCAGGTAATCGGTGCGTCACTGGGCGAACTTGCAATCCGGCAGGGACTTTTTGCCATTGCAGTCGGCTTGATTGCCATCATGATTTTCATGCTGATATGGTATCACGGTGCGGGCGTAAATGCCTGTGTAGCGCAGGTTCTGAACCTTTACATCATGTTCAGCATTTTAAGCGCATTCAATCTGACCATTACGCTTCCGACGATTGCAGGTATGATTCTGACGATTGGAATGGCGGTGGACGCAAACGTAATTATTTTTGAGCGAATCAAGGAGGAAATCCGGCTGGGCAAGGACAGGGCTTCAAGTATTTCCGCGGGATTCGACAATGCTTTCTGGTCGATTATGGACTCCAACATTACGACGTTCATTGCTGCCATGTTCATGTCGCAGATGGGAACGGGCGCAGTTCAGGGATTTGCAGTGAGTCTTGCCATCGGTGTAGTTTCGACAGTATTTACTGCACTGGTTGTTTCGCGGCTCATGTTCGATTTCCAGACCGAAGTCATCAGAAAGAAAAACATCAGCATCGGCTGGGGGATTAAAAAATGAAAACGGTAAAAAAATTCAGCAGGGCGTTTCCAGGCTGTGCAATTTTCAGCGCGGCAATCATTCTTTCGGGCGTGGTGGGATTTTTCTTCCGCGGAATAAATTTCGGAATCGATTTTGTGCCGGGTCTGGTGGAAGAAGTAAGGATTGCACCGGGCGCAGTGGAAGTAACTTATTCAGGTTCGGCGACCATTTCCTTAAGCGTTTCAAGCGTTTCTCTTGACGCAGTAATTACGGGAACTGGCGCAGAAAACGAAACGAAATCATTTGCGTTCGGACAGTATCCCACCGTTGCAAAAATTGCAGAAGCGCTTTCCGCGATTGACGGAGTTTCGGCGACGGTAAAAAATTCTCCTTCCGCGGATTCTTACGGAATTTACGTGGACAACGCTTCTACATTGCGGCTTTCTTCGGATTCAGCGGTGCGGCTTTTCGTTCCGTCGGAATCTTCGGCGGTGACCATTGATGATGTGCGTGCGTCCCTTTCTTCGCAGAATGCAGTCGTAAAGGAACTGGGCGCTGATTCAAACAGAAGTTTTCAGATTCGCGTGGCTGATTCAAAAAATACCGATTCGGCGGCGCTTCAGGACGAAATTCTTGGATGTCTCCGCGGAAAATTCGGCAGCGACAACATTGCCATCGTAAAAACTGATTTTGTGGGCTCAGGTTTTTCAAAAAGCATTGCATTCAAATCGGTTCTGCTTGCGGTCGTAACGCTTCTGGCAATCTGGATTTATGCAGCCATCCGCTTCCACTGGGATTTTGCGCTGGGTGCGGTGATTGCGCTGATTCACGACTGCCTCGTAATGTTTGCGTTCATCGTCTGGTCGCAGGTGGAATTTTCTACGACGACTTTTGCCGCGGTTCTGACGATTTTCGGTTATTCGATTAACGCGACGGTGGTAATTTTTGACAGAATGCGGCAGAACATCCGTCTCGTCAAAACGAAAAATTTCAACGACATAATCGACAGTTCCATTTCGGAAACTTTCAGCCGTTCAATCATCACGACGGTTACGACGCTTTTTGCTTCTTTTTCGCTGATGATTTTCACCTCAGGAAGCATCCGCGATTTTTCCGTGGTGCTGACCGTGGGATTGATTTCGGGATGCTATTCGTCCATGTTCATCAGTTCAGGATTCGTTTCGTTTGCGCGGCGGAACTGGGAGCCCGGCGAATTTGCAAATCACGTTCGTCCCCATTCTGACAAAAACGTAATTTCCTTTTCAAAAGCGTAATCCGGTTTTGTACTGAATTTTGTGCCGTAACTTTTTTGTTGCGGCTTTTTTGTTTTTTAAGGGGTGACTTTTGGAAATTGTTCGTGCGAAAGTTCTGGGATTCTGTATGGGCGTGCGGCGTGCGGTGGAAGGCTGCGAATCGGCGCTGGAAAAAAATTCCCTTTCAGGCAGAAAAGTTTTTACTCTCGGGCCGCTGATTCACAATCCGCTTTTTCTTTCGTCGCTGGAAAAACGCGGCGTAAAAATTCTGAACGAAAAGTGTTTATGCGGCGCGGAAAAAAATTCCCTGGTAGTAATTCGTGCGCACGGTGCAAAAAAAGAAGTCCTGGCGGAACTCGAAAAAATCGGCGTGGAAATCGTGGATTCAACCTGTCCGCGGGTTCATCTGAGCCAGAAAAATGCGGCGGAATGGTCGGCAAAAGGATTTTTCGTCATAATTGCAGGCGACAGAAATCACGGCGAAGTAACGGGCGTTTCGTCTTACTGCGGAAAAAATTTTGCGGTAATCGAAAATGCCCTTGATGCAGAAAAAATTCCCCTGGCGGAAAAATGCATCCTGATTTCACAGACGACTTTCAGTCCGGCGGAATTTGAAAAAATCGCTTCCGTGCTGAAAAATCGAAAAAGCGACATAAAAATTTTCAATTCGATTTGTCCTGCGACCCTTGAACGGCAGAATGCGCTGAAAGATTTGCAGGGAAAAGTTGACGGAATTCTTGTCATCGGCGGAAAAAATTCGGCAAACACGCGGCGGCTTTTTGAAACTGCGCTGACAATCTGCAAAAAAAGTTTTCTGGTGGAATCCTGGCACGAAATTCCCGGCGAAATTTTTGCGCTTGAAAAAATCGGAATTACGGCAGGGGCAAGCACGCCGGATTTTGTAATCGACGAAACGGAGGAAATTCTGCGTCGCGGAAAAAAATAATTTTCAGTAAAAAAAATCAAAAAAATAAGCGGAAAAAAAACGGAGGTTCGTTTATGAAAAAAATAATGGCTTTTTTGAGTGCGCTGTTTCTGGCGTGCGAAATTTTTGCATATAATCCGCCTTTCGGTGGCGAAGAAATTTTCAGGCTTACAAGTCCGGAACTCATGCGCGGCGCGGATTCGGCAACCGGCGGTCCTGATTTTACGGTTATTCCGGCGTCCATCGTTTACAATCCGGCGCTTCCTGCGGGCGAACAGCGTGTGGACGTGGATTTGAGCGGAACGCTTTTTTTCAATCTGGACAAAATTTCCGGCAGCGATGACGGATTCGGCGGCGGATTTCAGGCGGGGCTCATGATTCCCACGAAATGGTCAGTTTTTTCCTTTACGACCAGTGCACTTTTCGCGGATTTCTACGGAATGAACCTGCGGAAAACCGTAATCATGCACGGCGGCGCGTCAAAGGACGTAACTGAAAATTTTTTTCTGGGCGCAAACGTCTACACCGGATTTTACATGGGAAGCGGTTCGGATTTTTCCGTGGGCGTGGATTTAGGTGCGCTTTACAAAATCGGTGAACTCGGCGTGCTGAAATCTTCGCGCATGGGATTTTCGTTTTTGAATCTGGGAAAACCTGCTGACTACGAAGCCCTCGGAATCGACGGAACTTACGGCGACTCGTCTTACCCCGGAATGTTTACTCCGCGGATTTCTTTTGCGGCGGATTTTCTGGAAGCGGGAAAAAGCAGGTTTGCATTCAGCACGGATTTTTCTTTTCCGTCGTTTCAGAATTTCGTGGCGGATTTTGCCCTGGGATTCAACTACGACAATTTTCTGCGGATTTCGGCATCGTGGCAGGCGAACGTTCGTGAAATTGCTGAAGGAAAGGCGGACGGAATTTCGTATTTTTCGCTGGGCGCATCGTTCAGAATCGGAATCAGGTCGAAAAAAATTTCGGAAAAAAATGCTGACTGGGAGCAGAGCGAATTTGTGCCGTGCGTGGCGGTGCAGAATCTTTATTCGGGAATTCAGGCGGTGAGTCTGGGCGCAAGAATCGATCTGGGAATGCGTGACACTGATGCACCTGAAATTTATCTCTGGGACGAAAAATAATTCGGAGGGAAAAATGAAGAAGTTAAGGATTTTTCTTGCGGCGGTTCTTGTTTCATCGGTTTTTGCTGAACCGTCCGTGGTTTACATTTCGCCGAACAACGACGGAATTCAGGATGCGCTGGAAGTTCCGCTGAGAATCCGTGAAAAACGATACGTAAAGGAATGGAAATTTACCGTGACGGATGAAAGCGGCGAAATCGTGCGGACAATCGAAAATAAAATCGTTCTGCCCGTGAACAGTGCGAAAGACGTGGCGAAAAAAATTTTCAGCGCAAAAAAAGGCGTGGAAATTCCTGAAAAAATCATCTGGAACGGATTTCTGGACGACGGTTCCCTGGCACCCGACGGAATTTATTTTTATCAGTTTACGGCATCGGACGACAACGGAAATTCGGCTTCCACATCGAAAATGAAAGTGGTGGTAGACAACACTCCGCCCGAAATAAATCTGGTCAGACCTGAAGGCAGCGGAAAAATTTTCGGTGAAGGCGACAAAAGCGTTTTAAAAATCAGGCAGAGCGGTTCGGTGGAAAATTTGTGGACGGCAAAAATCAGCGATGCAGACGGAAAAATCGTGCGCACGTACAGGTGGGAAAATTCTGCGCCTGCGGAAATTGAATGGAACGGAAGCGACGACACGAATTCCATTCTGCCCGACGGCGTTTACAGTTACGAAATTTCTTCCACGGATGCAGCCGGCAACACGAGCGAAAAATCTTCCATCACGAACATAATTTTTTCCGCGGAAAAGCCTGAAACTGCAATCATCATAAACGGTTCGCGATATTTTTCTCCTGCGCCTGCGGGAAGCGTTTCGGTTCAGCGGAAAACCGTTTCATTCGGCGTGGCGATTCCGTCTCCCGTTTCAAGCATAAATTCCCTCACTGACTGGACGATTTCCATCGTGGGAAAAAACGACGACAGAATTTATTTTGCAAAAAACGGAAAAACGAATCCGCCCCAGTCATTTGAATTCGACGGAAAAAATTCAGCGGGGGAAGTTCTGGCGGAAGGCGAATACCGTGCAAAAGTTACTGCGCGATATTTAAACGGTTACGAGCCCAAGGCAGTTTATTCGCCGGTTTTCGTGCTGGACAACAAAGCGCCCGAATCGAAAGTAACGCTTCCGCAGAATACGGTTTTTAACGGAACGAGCGGATTTGAAATTTCCCAGAGCAAAACTGACGAACCGTCATACACAGGCGAAAAATCCTGGACGGGAAAAATCATCGACGCGGAAAAAAATCAGGTTGTGCGCGAATACAATTTTGACGATTCCCTTCCTGAAAAAATCGTGTGGGACGGACTGGACAAAAACGGAAAATTCGTGGACGACGGAAAATACAGATACGTTCTGGAAGTAACCGAGCCCGCGGGAAATTTTGCCATGACTGAATCGGATGTTTTTACGCTGGACACGAGCGAAACGGAACTGGCACTTTCTTTTTCACCCGGAGCGTTTTCACCGGACGGGGACGGCGTTCAGGACAGAATTTCCATTGCACCGGCGGCAAAGGCAACCAGCGGAATTCAGTCCTACGAACTGCAGATTCTTTCGGAAAGCAGGAGCGTCGTAAAAACTTTTTCAGGCACGGGAAAAATTCCTTCGGCGTTTGTCTGGGACGGAACTGACGACGGCGGAAAAAAATGCGCGGACGGAAATTATTCGGCGGTGATAAAGGCGGTGGCGTCAAGCGGAACTGCGGCGGAAGCATCCAGCGGAATTTTTTCCATCGATACGGTTTCGCCTTCGCTGAATCATTCGGTTCCGTACCTGACGTTTTCGCCCGACGGAAAAAGTTCGCGACAGAATCTTCCGGTGAAAATTTCTTCTGCAAGCGCGGAATCAAAATGGACGTGCGAAATCCGGAACGAAAAAAATCAGACGGTGAAAAATTTCGTGTGGACGAATTCTGCGCCCGCGGATTTTGTCTGGGACGGAACGGACGACAGCGGAAACAGGGCGGCAAACGGTTTTTATTCGGCGGTTTTTTCTTCCCGTGATGAAGCCGGAAACGCGTTCGAGTCATCGATTCAAAAAATTCACGTGGACGACAGGGCTGTAAGCGCATTCGTTACGGCGGAATCCCGCGGAATTTCACCCAACGGCGACGGATTTTTGGACAGCCAGAAATTCGACCTGAAAGTTTCGCTGAACGAAGGAATTTCTTCGTGGAAATTTGAAATCGTGGACGAAAAAAATTCCGCGGTGAAAATTTACGAAAACGACGAAACGAAAAAAGTTCCGTCATCCATCGTCTGGAACGGCGAAAAATCGGACGGCACGAAAGCGGAAGGAAAATTTTTCGGCAGGCTTCATCTGGAATACGAAAAAGGAAATTCGGCGGACGCAAATTCTGCTGCATTCGTGTGCACGACGAAAATTCCTGAACTGACGGCAAAAACTTCGCCAAAATATTTCAGCCCGGACAACGACGGAACCGACGACGATTTGTTCATTCAGCTGAAATTTCAGTCGCCGGCGAATTTAAAAAACTGGTCGTTCGTCATAAAAGACCGCAACGGAAAATCGTTCTGGAAAACGAGCGGAAAAAATTCGATTTCGGACAGAATCGTCTGGGACGGACGGGGAAACAACGGCGAACTGGTGCAATCGGCGGAAGATTATTCGTTTGAATTTGAAGCGGCGGACGACCTGGGCATGAAAAATAAAATCGACGGAATTATCAGCGTGGACGTTCTGGTGGTGCGTGACGGCGACAAACTGAAAATGCAGATTCCTTCGATTATTTTCAGGAGCAACGAAGCGGATTTCGGCGTGCGCGTTCTGGATGCAGACGGAAACGTGGTGAAGGCAGGAATTACCCGGGCGCAGGCGGACAACAACGAGCGCGTTTTAAAGCGTGTGGCGGAAATCCTGAAAAAATTTAAGGATTACAGGGTGCTTGTGGCAGGTCACGCGAACAGGACTTCCGACAACAGCGACGAAGAGACGAAAGAAGGCAGCTGGGGCAAGGCGCTGATTCCGCTTTCCGAAGAACGGGCGAATTTCGTCAAAAATAAACTCGTAAAAATGGGCGTTTCGTCATCAAAACTTTCCGTGGAAGGCAAGGGCGGAACTGAACCCGTTGCAGACCGGAAAGACGCCGGCGTAAACTGGAAAAATCGGCGGGTAGAATTCATTCTGGAAAAATAATTTTATCCGGAGCGGAAAAATCGCGGAACACGGTGAAGGTTTTTGCTTTTGCCGTGTTTTTTTTTGCTGATAACATCCGGTTCGGCGGAAAAATCACAAAAAAAGTTACAGAAATCATTGACTAAAAAACGGCTAAATGGTACAACTACACACGAAGGGTGCTGTGTTTTAGAAGTGGATTAGGTTTGTGTAAATCCATAGAGGTTTTTATGGGTTTGTATAATCGCTTCTTTGGTGTTCTGGTTCTACCATAGCATCTTTTGTAAGGCTTCTTAGTTGTTCTTCTTAGTTGTTCTTCTTAGTTGTTCTTCTTAGTTGTTCTTCTTAGTTGTTCTT
>CAZACA010000067.1:0-206 GCA_964483515.1 uncultured Treponema sp. | reverse complement strand
CGCCGGCTGAGCTTCTGAGTTATGCATCTTGTTGAGTTGTACTTCTACATTGAAGAAGCGAATATTTTGAAGTCTTTCAGTTCCTTAAAAAAATCCCTTTGAAAAATATTGAAGAATTTGGCTCCGTTCCGCGGAAAATCGTTACGCTGCGAATAATGCCTGTTTCTTTTGCGCTTCCTTTTATTGACAATCGCCACCAATGTCAA
>CAZACA010000066.1:0-9611 GCA_964483515.1 uncultured Treponema sp. | reverse complement strand
CGATTTTATTCCGCGGAATACGATGACAAAATTTTTAAAAAATAATTTCGTGCATTCTGATACGCGCCGTCGAAAACCGTCATGGTTAAAATTGCAAATTTTTTGTCGCCGGTTTCAGCAAGAATTTTAAAGTCGCGGGTTACGTCGTCCGTTTCGGTCTGCAAAAAAACGTTCTGAATTTGCACCGAATTTTTTGTCCGCGAAATTTTGTTCTGCGCAAAAACAGGATAATTTTTTTCCGCGCCCTGAGAAAATTTTTTGATGAAATAATTTCGTGCAGTTTCCGCGTCAGGAAAAATTCCGTCCCAGGAAAATTCCGCCAGCGAAATCACCGCCGCGTCGCCCAGAAGCCACAGATTGTCCAGCGATTTTTCCCAGGATTCGTCCAGCGAAATTTTTTGCGAATTGTACGAAACGATTTTTGATTTTGCCTTAGGTTTTTTGAACGCGCGCTTTTTGTCTTTTGGATTTCCGCCGAATCCCCTGTACGACAAAAAACTTTCATCCGCCGAAGACGAAAGCGTGCCGAAAGTTTCCGCCTGAAATAAAATTTTGGCGTCCGCAGATTTTATGGATTCCAGATTGAAAACGCTTAAAAACGGATTGAATAAAATTTCCACCTCGCCGCCGAACTGCGCAAAATCCTGTACGACAGAAATTTTTTCCGCGGAAGAAAGTTCCACGTTCTGTCGCCGCGCAGAAAATTCGTAAAGCAAATCGTGCAGATAATTTACAAAAAACGAATCGTCCTGATTTTTTATGCCCGTAATTTTTTCGCCGGTCAGTTCCATCGCCGCAGAATCCGGATTCACCGAAACGTAAATCGTTATGTCGCGCCCGTCATTTTTTTCGTCAGCAGGTGAATAAAATCTTGCCGCGTAAGTCGAATCGTCATAATACAAAAATCCCACAAGCGCTTCGCCGGTAAAACTTTTGTCGCGATAAAAAATAAATTCGCCTGAAGTGTCGGGAAAATATCGGACGGTGTTCGGAATGGCAAAGCAGACCGATTGCAAAATCAGCGCGAAAATTTTCAGCAATTTTTTTTTCATTTTACGCCTGCAATTTTTTGAATTCGTTCTGAATGATCCGGCAAATTCTTTCTGCGGAATTTTCCAGCGGAATTTTTTCTACGTCGTCGGATGAACGCAATTTGATTTCTACGTCGGGCAGATTTTTTTCGCCGATGGTTACGCGCACCGGAAATCCGATTAAATCCATGTCGTTGAATTTTACGCCGGGTCGTTCGTCGCGGTCGTCGAGCAAAACGTCGATTCCTTTCGCGGAAAGTTCAGCGTAAAGTTTGTCCGCCGCTTCTTTCATTTTGCCGCTGTATTTTATGGGAACGATGGCAACTTCGTAGGGTGCAGTGCTTACCGGCCAGATGATTCCTTTTTCGTCGTGAAAGCATTCGATGATTGACGCAAGAACCCTGTCCACGCCGATTCCGTAGCAGCCCATTGTAGGAACTGCTGATTTTCCGTTTTTGTCCAGATACGTTACGCCCATGGATTCAGTGTATTTTTTGCCCAGTTTAAAAATGTGACCTAATTCGTTGCCTTTGCTCGTGTAAAAATTTTTTCCGCAGACAGGACAAATGTCGCCTTCCTTTACCGTGCGAAAATCCGCGGTTTTCCATGCAGAAAAATCCCTGCCGTATTCCACGTGAATGAAATGCGTGTCGTCTTTGTTTGCGCCCACAAGAAAATCGTGCATGTCCGGAACTGATTCATCGGCAAGAACGGGAACTTTGTCCAGACCGACGGGGCCAGCGAATCCGACTTTTGCGCCGGTAATCCGAGAATCTTCCTGAGCGGTGGCAAGGCAGACTTCGCTCGCTTTTAAAAATCCGGTGAGTTTCGCTTCGTTAATGTCCAGGTCGCCGCGGATGCAGACTGCAACAAAAACTTCGGGATAAAATTTTTTTCCGTTTTCTTCCACGAATTTTAAATTCTTGCAGCATTCAAGTTCGTCCAGATTCAGCGCGACATTCGTGGCTTTGTAAATCATCGTTTTTAAAAGCTGCTGCTTGGAACAATTTAAAAATTTTTCCAGATCGTCGATGGTTCCCACATTCGGCGTTGAAATCGGCTCGAATTTTTTTTCCGCGGGCTTAACGGGATTTTTTTCTTTGTCCAGCGGAACGTCTTTTCTGCACCATGCTTTTTCTACGTTTGCCGCGTATCCGCATTCGCAGAGAATCAGCGTGTCGTCACCGATTTCGCTTTCCACCATGAATTCTTCCGAACCGCTTCCGCCCATTGCGCCGGTGTCCGCCTTTACGGAAATTACTTTCAGTCCGAGCCGCCTGAAAATTTTCATGTATGCGTTTGCGTAGGCTTTGTACGATTCGTCCAGGGATTCGTCGTCGGCATTCAGCGTGTATCCGTCCATCATGTTGAATTCCCTTCCGCGCATTACGCCGTATCGTGGTCGAATTTCGTCGCGATATTTTGTGTTGATCTGATAGCAGTTTATGGGCAGCTGTTTGTAACTGGTCAATCCCTGCTTCATTATGGCAGTGTACGCTTCTTCCGCGGTGGGGCTGACAACCATGTCCTGTTCCTGACGATTTTTTGCCTTGAGCATCTGCGGGCCCATCGTTTCCCATCGTCCGCTTTCTTTCCAGATTTCGCCCGGAACGATTACCGTCGGCTTAAATTCCAGTGCGCCGCTTTTTTCAAGTTCTTCCCTGATGATTTTTTCGAGTTTTCTGTAGGCACGCAAACCCAGCGGCATGTATGTGTAAAGTCCGTTTCCCAATTTTCTGATTAAATCCGCCCGCATCATCAGCTGATGGCTGGAAATTATGGCTTCGGCAGGAGAATCCCGCAGCGTTCTGAATGGAATATTAGAAGTTTTCATGGGCGCCATTCTAGCGAAACAAAAATCATTTATCAAGTTTTTGAAATTTCCGGTTTTTACGATTTTTTTTTCGATTATCTGCACGAAATTCCGCGGAAAAAAAATTAGCCGTGAGTAATTGCAACGAAAATCACAAATCATTACAATTTCACTCATGGAACTCACGAAGAGAATTAAAATAAAGGTTTCCTTTATTTATCTGGTGATTACCTGCGTTTCAAACTTTGTCGCATCGGCTGTTCCAATTATTTGTTCTATTTCACCTTTAAAGTCTTCTAACATGAAGATTTGGATCGGTTTTCTGAACCAAAACCGAATTTTTATGGACCAGATTTACATCTTTACTTTTTCCATGCCGCTGATTTTTTGCCTCATCTACGCTTTCGATTTTGTTTTCCCCCAGGAAGAACGGAGCGTAAGTGCTTTCATAAATCTTCCGGTAGTTTACGCGTTCATCGGTATGACCGGATGGATTTTAAATTTCGGCGCGGAAATTCTTGTGCTGCTTTTTGCCAGGGAAAGGCTGAAAATTTCCATTTCGCGGATTCTGGTGAATTCGTCCATGTATTTTTTTGTGGAAGCGCTTTTCAGTTTTACGGTTTCGTATTTTCTCATGGAAACGATTCACAGAAAAAAAGTTCTGCCCAGATATTTTCCCCACGGAAATTTAGCCAAATACAACCGCACGCTTGCATTGTCGCTGAAATTTTTGTTCGTGATTTTTTACATTTCCACGGTTTTTTTCCCGGTGATTTATCTGCTTTTTCTGCTTGCCATGAGCGATTCGGCAAAAACGCTGATGTTTCAGAAAAAATATCTGTACATTTTCATTTCGATTATCGCTACGGGAATTTTTCTGTTCGTAATCATTGCCGATTATTTCCGCCTTCCGCTGGACAAATTGCAGGATTCCGCGCAAAAAATAAAATGCGGCGATTATTCTGAACGCGTAAACATCGTTACGAGCGATGCATTCGGTCTGCTTGCCGACACGTTTAACGAAATGTCGTGTTCCATCAGCGAAAAAACGAAAAAAATTCTTTCGATTCAGGATTCGATTATTACCGGAATTGCAATCATGGTGGAAAGCCGCGACAACAGCACCGGAGGACACGTAAAACGGACGCGGGACTGCATAAAAGTTTTCATGGACGCGCTGAAAAAATCCGCGGAATACAAAAATCTGCCCGACTCGTTTTGCGAAAACGTAATCAAAGCCGCACCAATGCACGATCTGGGAAAAATTGCCGTGGACGATGCAGTTTTGCGGAAACCGGGAAAATTCACTAACGAAGAATACGAACTCATGAAGCGTCATCCCGCTGAAGGCGCGCGGATTATCGAAGACGTTCTTTCCGAAGTGGACGACGAAGAATTCAAAAAAGTCGCGGTGAACATGGCGCATTATCATCACGAACGATACGACGGAACCGGCTACCCCAACAAACTGTCCGGCACACAGATTCCGCTGGAAGCACGGATTATGGCACTGGCTGACGTTTTTGATGCGCTGGTAAGCAAGCGATGCTACAAGGAAATTTTTTCCTACGACGAAGCTTTCACGATTATAAAAGATTCCATCGGAACGCATTTTGATCCTACGCTGGGAAAAATTTTTATTTCGTGCAGAAAATCGCTGGAAAAACTTTACGACGACATCGGCTGAAAAATGTAACTTTTTCCGATTTTTCTTTGTCTAAACTTTGTGCGCGGAATTCCGATAAAAGGAAAAGCGGTTTGTTTTCAGAAAACTTTTTGCGGATGAAAATTTTGCGCGGAGGGGGAAATTTTTTTCAGGAACGGCGGAAATTTTTGCGTTGCAGAATTTTCTTCGGCTGAAAAAAAATTCCGCGGAATAATCGTCCGAATTTACAGACCGGAATTGAAAACTTCACGATTTTTTTTTGGAGGGCGGAAAAATTCGTGAAAAACAAAAAGAATTTGTATCAAACTTTTTTTGGGAGGAAAAAGTGAACAATCCTTACGGCGGATACAATGCCTACAAAGAAATCGGAGTGAAAACAGCGAGCCAGGGAAAACTTGTTGTCATGCTTTACGACGGCGCAGTTTCAAATTTGGAAAAGGCGATGGCGTTGGTAAGCGACGACGGAAAAATCGAACCGGGCAATATAGAAAATTACGGGAACTGCCTTCAAAAAGTAATGGACATAATTACAGAACTGGAAGTCAGTTTGAATTTGGACGCGGGCGGAGAGATTGCACAAAATCTGATGTCGTTGTATGTTTATTTCAACAAGCAGATTTTGGACGCCACTATAAGTCATGACAAAAAGAAACTTTCTTTCGTCAAAGACATGATGTCAGAACTTCACGAATCGTGGATTACGGCTTCAAATAGTACGGCAAATGCAAAAACACAAATTCCTGGTGCTTCTCCTTCCTTGAACATTACGGGATAAATCGGGAGGTCGCCATGGAACAAAAAATTTCACAGGAAGAATTGAACGAACGCATTGCCATCTTGAAACGATTCAGGGAACTTCTGGAACGTCAGCGAAAAAAGTTTCAGGAATATCTGGACGTTCTGGAATCGCAGGAAACGAAAATCGAAGACGAAGATGCAGAATCCATTCTTGCTCACAGCGAACTGGAAGCGCAAATCGTACAAAGCATCGGCTCGTTGCAAAAAGTTATTGAACCAATGCAGCTTCTTTACAACGAAAGGAATTTGGGTTCGTACAAAAATTCGGAATCGGTTCCCGTTTTAAAAATTCAAAAGGATTTGGCGGACTTGCAAAATCAGGTTCTTGTCCAAAACGAAAAAAACCGCAGTTTGTTGAAATCGCACATGATGCAGCTTAAAAAACAAATAACGGAATTTAAAAATCCTTACAGATCTTTGAATTCGGTTTATGTACAGAAAGCCGCTTCTACCGGAACACGAATTCAAATCGAAGTGTAGGGAAAAAAAATTATCAGAGGGGAAATTTATGCCTGCTTCAAAAAAAATTACAAAGGAAATGATTGCCGAAGCCGCGCTCCGGATTTTCAGGCGCAGCGGACTGGAATCGGTTACATCCAGAAAAGTTGCCCAGGAATTGGGTTGTTCGACGCAGCCGCTTTACGTGGAATACAAAAACATGGAAGAGCTTAAGGCGGACATCGTAAAAATCGTTGTGGACAGACAGCGCAATTCATTCGACGAAAACATTTCGGATTCTGAAAATTTTGTCTACCGCGCGTACGGAAAGGCGTTTTTAAAATTTGCTCAGGCCGAACCGTTTTTGTTCAAGCAGATTTACGTCATCGACAGCGAAATGGGAAAATCCGTGGACAAAAGCCATTTAGAAAAAATTTTCGACATTCTTGAAAAACGCTGCGGATATTCTCACGAAGCCGCGGAAAAAATTCATCAGACGTCGTTCACGTTCATCATGGGACTGGCAATTTTAATCAGCTCGAATTACCGCGAAATTTCCGAAGCAGAAATGGACGAATATCTGGAAAAAATGATTATGATTGCATTTTCGCTCTACGGAACTCCGCCCGAACTCATGAAGGACGAAAAATTCCGCTCGTACTACGAATCGCTTAAAACAAAATTCGCTTAGGAGAAATCGGCGTGCATGAAATTCCGGAAGAAAAAAACCGCGACCTTTGTTTCAAGTGCCTTCGTCCGGTTTCGTCGTGCTACTGCAAATACACTTCGCCCGTTGACTGCAACATAAAATTCGTTTTCTTAATGCACCCGAAGGAAGCGAAAAAACAGCGCACGGGCACAGGAAGACTTGCATCCCTTTGTCTGCCTCAGAGCGAAATAATTATGGGTGTAGATTTTACGGACAATCAGCGACTCAATTCACTTTTGCGCGACCCGAATTTTTTTCCGGTTCTGCTTTATCCCGGAGAAGATGCCGTTACGTGCAGGAGCGAAAATTTCCGCGGAAAAATTGCCGGCAAAAAACTCCTTGCGCTTATCGTGGATTCCACCTGGTTCTGCTCAAAAAAAATCGTCAGATTAAGCCGCAACATAAACTGCCTGCCCAAACTTTCTTTCGCGGGAAATTACAGGAGCATTTTTACTTTCAAAAAAGAGCCCGAAGAATTCTGCATTTCCACAATCGAATGCTGCTATTATTTAATCAGGGAATTTCAGGCTGAAGGAATGGTCGACGCAAAAATTTCCCCCGAACCGCTGATGAACGTTTTTAAAGCCATGATAAAATTTCAACTGCAAAAGGAAAACGACAGAATCAGCGGAAAAATTCCCAACAGCCACGCCAAAGACTGGAAGTACACGCGCCTGAAAGAAATCCCGGATTTTTAACACGCAGAAAAATCATTTAATTTTTTAACGAACGAATTCGCGTGCAGAAAAAATCATTTAATTTTTTTAACGAACGAATTCCGCGCGAAAAAAAATCATTTACTTTTTTTTAACGAATGAATTCCGCGAAGAAAAAATCGTTTAATTTTTTTTACGAATGAATTCGCGCGCAGAAAAATCATTCACCTTTTTTTACGAACGAATCCGCGTGCAGAAAAAATCATTCACTTTTTTTTTACGAACGAATTCGCGCGCAGAAAAATCATTCACCTTTTTTTACGAACGAATTCTGCGCAGAAAAATCATTCACCTTTTTTTACGAACGAATTCTGCGAAGAAAAAATCGTTTGCTTTTTTACGAATGAATTCGCGTGCAGAAAAAATCATTTAATTTTTTAACGAACGAATTCCGCGCAAAAAAAAAATCATTCACTTTTTTTTACGAATGAATTCCGCGAAAAAAAAAGCGGAAAATTTTTTTTTCAAAATCTTCCGCGTGAAATTTACATTTCCATTTCGTTCTGCGGATTTTCAAAAGGACCCGCCATGGGATTTACGCCGCGATGATTTTCAAAATAATCTGAATCGAAAACAATCGGGCTTCCGTCGGGATTTTCAAATTTCTGTTCAGGCTCAAACGCTTCGCCCAAAAATTCCGTGGAAACCGTCTGCAAATTTTTCCGCTCCAGAAAATCGAAAAGGTTCGTCTGCAAAAAGAATTTTCCGTTTTTTTCTTTGACGCAGAAATTTATTTTGTGCGCTGAATCCACCGTGGCATTTTTTTCTCTGCTGATCGGTCGGGCGCCGTTGAAATAAAAATTTCCTTCAGCGTGAACGGGAAGCGGATTGTAGTAACGGTCGCTCGGCTCTGAACCCATTCCGCAGTATCCGTCGAACTGTTTTTTCCATTCGTCTTCCGTGGGAAAATTTTCGTAGGGCACTGTTCCGCAGATTAAATTTCCGTCCGTCCATTCCATGTCCTTTACGATTTGCCGGATTTCTTCCAGACCGCTGCGGATTTCTTTCTGCACGAAAATATTGTTTACGAACCGCATGTCGCCGTGAAGAATCGTCATGAATCCTGCGATTTCAGTTTCGTGGGGAAAATGATACGGAGTGTACCGCGCCGATTCCTTTGTAAGCGCACCGTTTTTTACTCCGCGACCCACCGCCGTAAACGAACCGCAGATTAAATTGTGAACGAACGCTGCGCCCTGAGTGGGAAGTTTCGCCGATTCATCCGAAAGCAGAACGTTGTTGTCAATCAGCGTGGGACCGTGGGAAACTTCGATGAAAATATCTTCGCCCATCGCCTCGCCGTTTTGTTCCGCGGAAATTTTTTCGAGGGGAAGGCAGTTGTCGTGAAAAAAATTCTGCGTTACGCGTGTTCCCTGCGCCTGCCAGTCCAGCCATAATCCCCGCGTGCAATGATGAATGTGATTCCGCCGGATTATTACGTCAATCGCTGCGTGCATTTTTATTCCGCCGATTTCAGCGCCTGCAAGATTCTGCTTGTTGTTGATGTGATGAATGTGATTGTCTTCGATGACTGAAAAAACTCCGCCCAGATGCCCCACGATTCCGGTCTGTCCGCAGTCGTGAATGTTGCATCGCCTGACGATATGCGAGCCGATATTTTCCTTTGACCAGCCTTCTTTTTGCGCGCGGCAGATGCAGTCCCGTTCAGTCTGCGTTCCGTCCTTAAATTTTTCCTTAAGCCATTTGTTGTCGTTCTGCGGCTGAAAATATTTCCCCAGCGAAATTCCCGAACACTTTGATTCGCTGATGTCGCAGTCTTCGATAATCCAGCCTTTTGACCAGTGCGGACCGATCATTCCTTCCTGATACGCCGTCGGTGGAGCCCATTGCGTTGCCGCCTGCCGAACCGTAAATCCGCTCAGCGTAATGTACGAAATTTTTTCCGCCGAAGGATAAAAGCAATTTTCCCGCACCGAAATTTCCACGTTTTCTTCATTGGGATTTTTTCCGCGGAAGTTTGCAAAAATTTTCGTGCAGGAATTTTTTTCGTCCTGTTCCGCGAACCATTTATAAAGCGAAAATTCTTTGTCCCAGGATTTTTCGTAAACCTGCGGATTCAGCACGCCTTCCAGCGAAACCGATTCGTACATGGATTTTCCGTTCAGAAAAACATCGCCCGTGTGCGCAACGTAACTCGCGATAAACCAGTCGCCCTGAACCAGAGTCGTAAACGGATTGTAGCCGCCGAAAATTCCGTTGGGAATTTCGCAGAACCACACGTCGCCCTGAAAACGCTGCCAGTTTTTTACCGGTTCACTTCCGCAGATTACCGCGCCGCCTTTTTCCACGGAACGATAGACGATTCTGTTTTCCGCCGTGCCCGAATTTTTGGGGTCAACGTACTCGCGGTAAATTCCGGGTGAAACAAGAATTTCGTCGCCCGCCCTTGCAATTTTCGCCGCTTCACCGATTTTTTTAA
>CAZACA010000065.1:0-9629 GCA_964483515.1 uncultured Treponema sp. | reverse complement strand
ACGGCTTTCATAAAAAATCTTGAACTGAAAGAAATATAAAAAAAACCGCCCTTTTTGCGGGCGGCATGGTTTATCGGGCGTACTCGATGATTCTTGTTTCGCGGATCATGGTGATTTTTATTCTGCCCGGATAACGCAAATCCGTTTCGATTTGATGCGCAATCTGTTTTGCAAGTTCCTTTACCTGATCGTCCGGAATGCGGTCGTTGTTTACGAGAATGCGGAGTTCGCGGCCGGCCTGAATTGCATACGCCTGTTCTACGCCGGGGAATTTTCGCGCTGCTTCTTCCAGATTTTCAAGGCGTTTTACGTAATTGTCTACGGTTTCGCGTCTTGCACCCGGACGAGCGGCACTGATTGCGTCGGCAATCTGCACCAGAACGGCTTCAACAGTCTGCGGTTCGCAGTCGTTGTGGTGTGCGGCAATGGCATTGACGATTTTCGGATCTTCGCCCATTTTTCGCGCCATTTCTGCACCTACTTCCGCGTGATTCTGGTCGCTGTCGTTTTCTGCGCCCTTTCCGATGTCGTGAAGAAGTGCTGCACGTTTCGCCAGTTCGCGGTTTGCACCCACTTCCGCGGCAAGAATGCTTGCAAGTTCAGCCACTTCCTTTGAATGCGTCAGAACGTTCTGTCCGTAACTCGTGCGGAAATAAAGCCGTCCGATGGCACGAATCGTTTCCTGACTCATGCTGTGGATTCCCAGTTCAAACAGCGCTTTTTCGCCTTCTTCGTAGATTTTCTGCTGAATTTCGCGGGTAACTTTCTGAACGATTTCTTCAATCCGCGCCGGATGAATTCGTCCGTCGATAATGAGCCGTTCCAGTGCAATCCGCGCAATTTCTTTTCGTACCGGATCGAAGCAGCTGATGACAACCGCTTCAGGAGTGTCGTCGATGATGATGTCAACGCCGGTTAAAGTTTCCAGGGAGCGGATATTTCGTCCTTCGCGTCCGATGATTCGTCCTTTCATTTCGTCGCTGGGAAGGGAAACCGTAGCTACTGTTATTTCGCTTGTAGTTTCCGTGGCGATCCGCTGAATTGCCGAAACAAGAATTTCCTGCGCTTTTTTTTCTGCATTGAGCTGCGCTTCCTGGTCGATTTTGTTCAGCAGGGTCTGTGCGTCGTGACGTGCGTCGTGCTCAAGATTTTTTATGATGAGCGATTTTGCTTCTTCCGCGGTAAGTCCCGAAATTCGTTCCAGTTCCGTGCGGAGGCTCATCTCTTCCTGTGCGAGAATTGCTTCGCGTTTCTGTAATTCCGTCTGGCTGAAAGAAAGTTCCTTTTCGCGCCTGTCCATTTCCTGACTGCGTTGTTCCAGAAGTTCTTCCTTTTTGCTGACACGACTTTCGTATCGTTGCAATTCCGTTCGTCTTTCGCGATTTTCCCGTTCCTGTTGATTACGGTCCTGAATGAGTTGTTCTTTTGCCTGAAGCAGAATTTCTTTTTTCTGAGCTTCTGCTTCTTTTATTGCGTCCTGCTTAACGCGTTCGGCTTTTTGTTCCGAGGCGGAAAGTTGAAATCTGGCGTAAATCCAGCGAATTGTCCATCCAAGAAGTATTCCAGCAATCGGGAGAATAATGAACAATATGACTGTTGCCATTTTCGTTTCTCCTCAAAAGGTTAAATTTAGAATAATTCAGCGCACATAATAGGTTATTGAATCGATAATGTCAAACGAATAAAAATTTAATATGTAGATTCCGCCGGATTCTGCACGAAAAAAATAAAAAAGGCGCACGAAAAAAAATTCCGCACGCCTGAATTTTTGCCTTATGAAAAAAAATTAAAGCCTTGAAACGCCGTCGCCGCTTTCGCAGTCAAAGAAACTCGCTTCGTAGCCGACGATTTTCGTGTATTCTTTCTGAACTTCCGCGGTGAATTTTTCCACGGAATCTTTGTGAACGAGTGCAATTCCGCATCCGCCGAATCCTGCGCCCGTCATTCGTGCACCAAGGCAGCCGTCCTGTTTCTGCGCGGTTTCTGCAAGGGTATCCAGTTCGATTCCGGTAACTTCGTAGTCTTCCTTGAGCGATTTGTGGCTTTCGTTCAGCAGAATTCCAAGTTTTTTTAAATCGCCTGCTTTGAGCGCCGCAACTGCATCCTTTACCCGCTGATTTTCGTAAACGCAGTGTTTCGCCCGTTTTTGCAGAAGTTCGTCCGCAATCAGATTTTTTCTGCCTTCCCATTCCGCCGGAGAAAGCTGACACAATGCAGAAATTTTCACGCCGCCGTCCTGAAGGATTTTCAGCGCACTTTCGCATTGTCCGCGACGTTCGTTATATTTGCTGTCCGCCAGTCTGCGCTGTTTGTTTGTGTTCATCACCACGAACCGGTAGTCGCCCAATTCCAGCGGAACGTATTCGTATTCAAGGGTTTCGCAGTCCAGAATCGTAGCCGTATTTTTTTTGCCCACGGAAATGATGAACTGATCCATGATTCCGCAGTTTACGTTCATGAAATTGTGTTCGCTCATCTGTCCGAGTTTTGCGATTTCCACACGGTCAATGTTGAATCCGTAAGTTTCGCTCACCGCATAGGCAAATCCGCATTCCAGGGCCGACGACGAAGAAATTCCGCCCGCAGAAGGAACGTTGCTTTCCATTAAAATCTCGAATCCCGCGTCGAATTTTAAGCCTTTTTCCTTCATCTGCGAAAGGATTCCGTTCAAATAATTTGCATAACCGTTTTCTTTTTTGAACGCAAAATTTTCGTTGATGTCGAATTCGTAAGTGCCGGGAAATTTCAAATCGTTGTAAATGACTTTTGAATCGTTCCGCTTCCGGATGGCGACGTAAAGATAACGGTTGATTGCCGCAGGGAAAACTTTTCCGCCGTTGTAATCGATGTGTTCGCCGATGATGTTGATTCGCGCCGGTGAAGAAAAAACCTGAACTGAATCCGTGGAGCCGCCGTAAATTTTCACGAAATCCGCCGGAAGATTTTTTGGGTCGTATAAAGCACTCATAATTTACCTCGTCAATGGAATTTTATGGGCGAATGATAACAAAGAATTTTTGTGTTATCAAGTTTTTTGCACTGAAGTTGAGCAATCCCGTTGCGCAGATTTTTTTTCCGCGGAATTTCGGCTGAATTGATTCGGTTCGATTTTTTTCCGCTGAAATTCGGCTGATTGATTTGGTCAGGAATTTTCGGGAAGTAATTGAATTTAGTATTGCATTTCAATAAAATGCTGTCCGCACTGTTTGGTGCTAAAAAATCTTGGATCTTGAACCCGTTCGCAAGAGATCTTTGGAGGAAAAAAGTGGTCAAAATCAGACTAAAGAAACTGGGCACAAAAAAACGCCCGGACTACAGAATTGTCGTACAAGACGCGCGCAAACCACGTGACGGCACGACTATCGAAGAAATCGGTCAGTATCATCCGATTGCTCCTGAAGGAAAACAGTCCTGCTTCGACAAAGACAGGGCAAAGTACTGGATTAGCGTTGGTGCACAGCCTACTGAAATCGTAAAAAAGATTTTCAGAACCGGCGGATTGGCGGCAGACGGAACCGAAATTGCCAGATAATTTTCAGGGAGCAAAAAATGGAAAAAGACCTGATTGAATTTATTGCAAAGTCATTGGTCGATGATCCAGATGCAGTCTCTGTAACCGAAATCGAAGGCGAGCGCGGTCCTGTTCTTCAGTTAAGCGTGGCGCAGAACGATATTGGTAAAGTTATAGGCAAGTACGGTCGTATTGCAAAGGCACTGCGTACTGTTTTGAGCGCAACGTCAAGCAAGGACGGAAAGCGTTACAGCCTGGAAATACTGGACTGATGGCATCAAAAGGGATGACAGAGCAGTTTGTAGTTGGTGTCGTTCGCGGTTCCCACGGAATTTCGGGCGAATTCAAAGTTGAAAGCACTTCCGGCGAGTACGGGCATTTCGCGCGTATGGAAGAAGTTGTTCTGTCGGATGGAAATTCCCGAAAATCGTTCAGAATTGAATCGATAAAAACGGGTTCGTCCATTCTGTACATGAAATTGCAGGGAATAAATTCACCTGAAGACGCTGCATTTTACAACGGGTGGAAAATCGTAGTTCCCAGAAAAAACGCTCATAAATTGCAGAAAAATGAGTGGTACATCGAAGATCTGAAAGGATGCTTCGTCTGGTACAAAAAGGAGACGGCGGATTCAACCGCACCGGCATTCGATGAAGAATCCTGTGTCGGAACAGTCACAAACGTATTGGAAGGCGGATCAGGTTATCTCGTTGAGATTTTGCTGTCCGAGAGCTGCGGATTTTTGTCCCGAAGCGTAAAATTCGACAGAAACGGAAAGTCGCGGAAGGTTTTTGTTCCTTTCAAAGACGAATTTATTGGCGAAGTGGACGTGGAAAACAAAAAAATGCGGCTGATGCACCTCTGGATTTTGGAGTAATTCCATGAAATTTACCGTGCTGACCTTGTTCCCTGAAATTCCGCGGGCTTTTTTTGAAAGTTCGATCATGGCAAAGGCTGTGGAAAAGGGAATTATTGCTTACGATTTGGTTAATATCAGGGATTTTGCCCTCGATAGACACCACACTTGTGATGACGCTCCTTACGGCGGAGGGGCAGGGCAGCTTTTGTTGCCGGAACCTCTTGGACTTGCACTTGAAAGCGTTGAGGCGTACAAAAAAAGCAAACGTGTGATTTTTGTCACTCCAAGCGGAAAGCCTTTTACGCAGAAAAAAGCGCAGGAACTCAGCAGAGAAACCGAAATCATTCTGGTTTGCGGACGATACGAAGGAATCGACCAGCGGATAATCGACTATTACGCGGACGACGAAATTTCCATCGGTGATTTTGTCATGTCCAGCGGAGAAGTGGCGGCTACAGTTATTGTAGACAGCGTTTATCGACTGGTGGACGACGTAATCAGCCGCGAATCCCTCGATGAAGAAAGTTTTTCCTGCAACCTTCTGGAATATCCGCAGTACACCCGGCCGGAAGTGTATAACGGCATGAAAGTTCCGTCAGTTTTAGTCGGCGGAAATCATGAAGAAATCCGGAAGTGGCGGCTTCGGAAGAGCCTTGAAAAAACCCTGCGGAACAGACCTGATTTGATTCAGCGGGGAATTTGGGAAGGTACTCTCAGCGAAGAAGCAAAAAAAATGATCGACGAACTTACGGAATTTGTTTCGTACAAAAATGACCGTAAGCAGAAAAGCCGGTTGCGTTCAGTGCAAAAACAATCGGAACAAAATTCGGCTTGTGAATAGGAGCAAAAAATGGATCTTATCAAAGTTATCGGCGAACGACAGGTGAAACCAAACGCAGAATGCTTTAAAGTTGGCGACACCGTAAAAGTTCATTTTGAAATTATCGAAGGAAAAACCAAGCGAATTCAGATTTACGAAGGACTTGTAATCTGCATTAAAAACAGCGGCGTTTCCAAAACTTTCACCGTGCGAAAAACAAGTTACGGCGTGGGCGTAGAACGAATTTTCCCGCTGAACAGTCCGCGAATCCTTAAGGTGGAACTGGTTCGGCCCGGAAAAGTTCGACGTGCAAAACTTTATTACGTGCGCGACAAAGTGGGAAAAGCCGGAAAAATCAAGGAATTGCTTGGTGCAAAGGCGGTTGCAGCGTTTAATCTTTCAAAAGCGGCGGCAAAGGCAGCGGACGCAAAGGAAGCGGAAATAAACGCAGAGCACAAGGCAGAAGTTCTGGCTGAAGCAGCAGCGGCAGAAAAAAAATAATCGGATGGGAAGCGGATTTTTCTGCTTCCCGTTTTTTTTATCGGTTTTTGCAGAATGAACAGTTTTTTCGATTCAATCAGGGCGCATTTTTCGTCTTCCGCGGATTTTTCCGGGGAGAAAATTTTTTCTGACGGCGAAAGCGTTTTTGTAAAGGTTCTGGAAAATCTGGGCGGCGGAAATTATCGTGTCCTGCTGAACGGAAAGCGCGTGGAAGCAAAAAGTTACGCAGTGCTGGCTGAAGGCGAAACGATTCGTGCCCGAATTTCGGCGGAAAATGAAAACGGCGTGCAGAAAATCGTGCTGAAAATCGAAAATTCCGCAGATAAAGCCGAATTTTTTCCGCGGAACGATGATTTTTCGGAATTTCTTGAAGCCCGGGGATTCGTTCCGGACGAAATTACGAAAAAAATCGTGAAATTTCTGGTGCAGTCAGGTTTTGAAATCGACAGAAAGTTGGTTCAGCGTGCAAGGCAGTCGGCTCTGGCTTTTTCCGGGCGCGAAAACGAAGCGTCTCAGGCGGCGGCGATTCTGCTTGAAAAAGGAATCGAACCCACGGAAGAAAAAATTGCGGAATTCCTGCAAATTTTGCGCGGAACGGAAAATCCTCCTGAAAAAAACGAAAATCAGGACGATGCAAGCGAAAATTCTGCGGAAGAATCAGCGGAAAACGACGAAAATTTTCTGGACGGAATTTATTCGGAAAAAATCCGGCGGAAAAACGGAATTTTAACGGCTGTAAATCATCTGAAGCAAAAAAAATCCGCTGCCCACTGGATTTTTCTGCCGTTTGAATGGAGCGCGGCGGGAAATTTTTCGGGGCTTCTGCGGATTCTTCTGGACACGGAACTGAAAACTGCAAAAAAAGCGTCCATGACTTTGCAGGGCGGCGAAAAAAAATGGTTTTTTGCACTGGAATTCGGCGGAAATTCCGTAAGGGAAGTGAAATTTTTTTCAGAACCGCAGATTCCGCGTCAGGAAATTCCGTCGGAAGAAAAACGGCTGGAGGAAAAACTTTCAGCGTGCACGGGAAATTTCGTGGCGGCAGTTTATTCGCCTGAAGCAGTTTGTGACGGATTTTCGCTGAATCAGGAAATTCCTTTCGGACGGAAAAATTTTCACGCATGAAAACGCTCAGAAATTTTTTTGCCGTATCGCTCAAGTACCCGAAAAACGCAAGGGCACCGTTTATCACCGCGAAATCCAACGGACTTTTTGCAAAACGGATGGTTCAGCTGGCAAAGGAAGAAAAAATTCCCCTGGTGGAAAACGATATTCTGGCGAGCGTCCTTTCGGTGAAGGAAGTGGGCGCGTACATTCCTGAAAGCACGTGGGGGGCGGTGGCAGCGATTTTTGCATTTTTGGAGGGCAAATGAATCAGTCTACAAAGGAAAAGGGAAAAATCGGCGAAGACAGGGCGGCTGAATTTCTGGAAAAAAAAGGATTTAAAATCGTCACGCGGAATTTCAGGACTCGTGAAGGCGAAATCGACATAATTGCGGAAAAGGACGATTTAATCGTTTTTGCGGAAGTGAAGCGGCTTCCCACTGGAAATCTGGAAATTCTTGCCCACGAACTGAATTCGGTAAAGCAAAAAAAGATTATTAAAACTTCTAAATGTTACCTCGAAAAATATCGACAATATAAATGCAAGTTCGTCCGGTACGATGTTCTTGCCGTTGATGTTCCGGCTCTGGATCCGGTGCACCACATTGAAAATGCTTTTTCGGAGTAAATATGCAGTCTGCAAAAAATGTAGGGCAAAATTCTTCCCTTCCGCCCCGCCTGAGGGAATTGCAAAAAAAAATCCAGGACGAAAACTACATAAATTCCGCGGTGGACAGGATTGCGCTGATTGTAAGCCGTCGCATCGTGGAATTGAATATAGATAAAAAAAAGTAATTCGATTATAATCCGCGCCATGCGTAGAGAAAAAAGTCAAAAACGACACAATTCCACCTGGAAAAACACGAATCACCGCGAAAGGGAAAACGACGGTCACGGAATCCGCCGTGAAAAAAAGCCCCTTTTCAAGCCGACCATAAAATCGGTTTCGCCTGAACAGATCAGGGAAGACGAAGACGCCATAAAAGAATTTAAAGCGCTGAATCAGAAAATTTGTTCAGTGTGCGGTTTGCCGCTGAAAGATTTATCCACTGCATTCGACGCGGACGACGGACAGAATTTCATGCATTTTGACTGCGTGATGAATCGCGTGGCAGAAAAAGAAACGCTGGAACCGGGAGACAAAATCGCTTACATCGGGCAGGGACGATTCGGCGTAGTTCATTATGCGAACATTCACGACACAAGGCATTTTTCCATCAAAAAAATCATCGAATGGGACGACAAGGAAAAAAAATCGGAGTGGCGCGAAGAAATGGCGGATTTATACAGCCGCGTAAAATAAAAAATAAATTTTCTTGCAACACGAACGCAAATTCTATATACTCTGCCTCGTCGCCGGGATGGTGGAACAGGTAGACACAAGGGACTTAAAATCCCTCGGCAAATTAACCTGCCGTGCCAGTTCGATTCTGGTTCCCGGCAAATTGCAGCTTGACCGACAGGCTGCTTTTTTTTTCAAGAGGAATTTATGTTTTCGGACACGCATTTTCATTTTCGCCATCTGGTGGAAAACAATTCGGACGATTTCGGCACTGAAATTCTGGAAAAAATGGCAAGGAACAAAATTTTTTTCGCGCTGGATGTGGGAACTCGTGCCGACGACCTGGAAATTCGCGCAGAAACCGTGGAAAACTGCATGGAATCGCTGCCGGACGTAAATTTAAAAAGCAAAATCAAAAAATCGCTGTTTTTTTCCGCGGGAATCTGGCCTGACGTGGATTCAATCCGTGAGCGTGAACGATGCATGGAAGAACTTCGGGAGCAGATTGAAAATTTTACTGAAGGCGGCGGAAATTTTGCGAATCATCTTGCGGCAATCGGCGAGGGGGGGATCGACCACCACTGGAATCCTCAGGGCGCGGACGGACGATGTGAAAGCGACTTTGATGCGGAAATTTTTTTCGGCGAAAAAGAACTTTTTGCAATGCAGCTTTCGCTGGCGGAAGAACTGGATTTGCCTTTTGTGGTTCATTCGCGGGATGCATTTGACGATACGGCGGACGTTTTAAAAAGTCAGAAATACAGTCGCGGAATAATTCACTGTTTTTCCTACGGACTTGCCGAAGCGAAATTTTTTCTGGACGCAGGATGGTATCTGGCAGTGGGCGGCGCGACGACTTACACAAAAAAAAGCCGGATGGACGACCTGATTCAGCTTCTGCGCTACATTCCGCAGGACAGAATTCTGCTGGAAACCGATTCGCCTTATCTTGCACCGGTTCCCATGCGCGGAAAGGAAAATAATCCGCTTTTCATAAAATACACTTACGAATTCGTTTCGGACAAAATGGGAATCAGCGTGGACAGACTGAACAAAATCGTGGACGAAAATTGCGCCGAACTGTTCCGGTTAAAAAAATAGCAAAAAAAAGCGGAAGAACGCAAAAATCCTTCCGCGGAAAAACGGTTTATAAATTGTCGTCGAGAAATTTGTAGCGCGCGTTTAAAAAATCAATCATGTAATCGATTTCGCTCTGATAAGTTTTTCGCGATGCATATCCGCCCGCATTCGGCCAGACGTATTTTCCCAAAATCGGGTAGCGTCGGAAATTCAGTTCGGCGGATTTTGAAAGTTTGTCTGCTTCCGTTTGAATGAACGAATTTATGGCGTCGTCGTGAATTTTCGTTTTTATTTCGTCCCATCGATTTTTTACCTGTTTTGCAAAATTCTCATCGGAAAAAAATCTTTTGTGCCAGCCCGAATTTTTTATCCAGAATCCTTCAGGATTGTCGCAGCCGTTGTAATTTATGTTTCCGCACGAAATGTCAAAATCCCAGTTCGGTCCCATGTGAATTTTTTCGTCTTTCGGGTC
>CAZACA010000064.1:0-10107 GCA_964483515.1 uncultured Treponema sp. | reverse complement strand
TGCGACTACTTTTTGCACGCAAAGGCACCTTAAAAAATTTGCACGGGGCATAAAAAAACACGCCCCGACTTCCGCAGAAATCAGGGCGCATCCTCCTTAAATTATCGAGCGAATCAAATGCAGCAAGTCGTTTTCACGCGAAGCAGGTTTCAGCGATTCCTTCAGCGACTCCAGTTCCGCCTGACGTGCGCTGTCCGTTGCAGGATTTCCGCTGCTGTCTGCCGCCGGCCGGTTGCCAGGGTCGCGAACGGGATTTTCTCGGCTTCCGTCGGGATTTTTTGTCAGAATCACGTCGTCGCCCACATTCAGCGTGTCATAAAAACCTTTTTTCTTAAATGCGCCTTCAGAAATTTCTTCGTCCACGGCTGAAAGCACGAGCGTTCCAAGCAAATCTTTTTTATTGTAGGAAACTCCGGGCGCTGAATCGTTGGTAGTAATGCAATTTTTTCGCACCACGTCGAATTCCGAATCCACCGCAACGCCGTCGTTTTTGCCCAAATCAACTAAAAGCATTCCCTGGGCATTTTTCAAGACTTTTCCGCGGATCGGCAGAATGTCCAGAACTCCCTGACGGAACCGCTGCATGGCTTTGGAAAAACAGTCGTTTCCCGTGCGATAGACGTGAATTTCTGAAATTTTCGTGCCTGTCCGTGCCGAATAAATCTGTGCGTCCATAGAAAACGTTCGTTCTGTTTCCTGCGCGTCCATAATCACGAAATATTCCCGTCCGTCCGTGCGTGCCAGCCTGAACGCTTCGCCGAAACTTTCCACCGGTTCGCTCTGAACGTCCACATACGCCGCCGAAATTCCCGTAAAAATTTCCTTTGCCGCCGTTGCCGAAACTTCTTCCACATCCGCGTGAAAAAGCTGAATTTTTTTCTTCGTGTAATAAATTCCGATGTTCCAGCGCGTTTTGTCCAGATAAAACGGATCGATTTCCCAGCGGTTCGACAAATTTCCGCGCATCAAACTTTCGTAGGATTCGATGGCGTCGTCGTTTTTTATCTGAATCCGCGTTTTTTTCTGTGCAGGCGAATTTTCGTTCCGCTGAATTTCCCCGGACGATTCGTTCTGATAATTTTCCTGAATGAATTTCAGCTGCTGAAGATAAAATTCGTACTGTCCGTCGCGTTCCAGAACTTCCGCAAAAGACTGCCGGATTTCGTTGTTCAGCGGTGCAATGGAAAGGGCGCGCTGATATTCGTACCGTTCGGAAAGTCCCTGAAAATTCCGTCCGTATTCCAGCGCTTTTTCGTAGTGATACATTGCCCATTTGTCCCGCCGGCTGTCTTCAATGGGAAAAGTTGCGCGCAGAAGCGATTCAAATTCCTGCCGCATGATTTCGTCCTGAGGATTTATGGTGAGTCCCGTTTCAAAAGTTTCGATGGCTTCTTCGGTCTGATTGAGCCGCTCCAGACTTAATCCGCGGAGATACCATGCGTCGTGCAAATTCCTGTTGCGGTGAATCCTGAAATCGCAGATGTCGATTACGTCGCTGAATTTTTTCTGCTCAAACAGAATCGTCGCCAGAAGTCCGTACGCCCTGTCGAATTCCGGATTGATCTGCACTGCGCTTCTTGCACGCTGTTCCGCCAGTCTGTATTCGCCGTTTTTTGCCGCCAGATACGATGCCATGTAATGAACTTCCGGTTCGCCGCTGTAATAGGAAAGTGCCTGCCGGATGTAATTTTCAGAAACTTTTGTCTTGCCCATTTCCGCACTGACCAGCGCCAGACTTAAAAGCGCCTTTCTGTTCCGTGCGTCGCGTTTCAATGCGTCCAGGTATCGTCCTTCCGCCACTGAAAGCCTGCCGTCGAGCAGATCGATTTCCGCCAGACCGAACCGCGCATTTATGTCATTCGGATATTTTTTTAAAATTTCGTCGAAAACGTCGTGCGCTTCCGTTACTTTTCCCAGCGAAATCAGCGCCATGCCCTTTAAATTCTGAATCGCCGTAAAATTCCGCGCGTATTTTGATGCGTTATCCGCGTACTGAACTGCCAGGTCGTAACTTCCCAGCGCGTAGGAACAGACCGCCAGATTGTACCAGACTTCGCCGTACTGCGGATTTATGGTGAGCGCTTCCTGATAAAGGTCAACGGCATCGTACCATTGTCCGCGATTCTGCAAAGTCTGCGCTTCTTCAAACAGTTCCAACGCCGATTTTTCCGTTGCAAAAATTCCGAAATTTGCAAAAAGAACGAAAGCAAAAATCCAGATTTTAAAATTTCTTTTCATACGCACCTCCCGAAAAAAATCTATTCGTCTTTTTTACGCATCAATTTTATTGCGTTGACTTTGTGGCCTTCCATTTCCTGAATGATGAAATCGTAACTGCCCCAGGAAACTTTTTCAAATTTTACGGGAATTTTTCCGAAAAGGTCGAACACGAATCCGCCCAGAGTATCGAAATTTTCCGCGGGAAATTCTGCGCCGATTTCTTCGTTCAGCGTATCCAAATCCACCCGTGCGTCGCAAATCCAGACGTTTTCTGAAAGGGCAATGATGTCTTCCCGTTCGTTGTCGAATTCGTCCTGAATGTCGCCCACAATTTCTTCGATGATGTCTTCCATGCAGACGATGCCCGAAATTCCGCCGTATTCGTCAATGCTGATGGCAATGTGCACGTGCCGCCGCTTGAATTCCCGCAGAAGGCTGTCAATCCGCTTGCTTTCCGGAACGAAATACGGTTTGCGGATGATTTTTTCCAGGTCGACGGGTTCTTTTTTTGCCAGCGCCTTAATCAAATCCTTTACGTACAGAATTCCCACCACGTTGTCGATGGAACCTGAATAAACCGGAATCCGCGAGTGTCCGCTTTCGGTTACTTTCTGCAAAAGTTCGTCTTCCGCCGTTTCCAGCGAAATGAAATCCACGTCAATCCGCGGAACCATAACTTCCTTTACGGTCGTCACCGCCAGTTCTTCCACGCCGTGAATCATTCCGTTGCGTTCTTCTTCGAGAATTTCTTTCTGCGCTTCGTCGCTTTCTGAAATATTTGCGTCGCTTTTTTTGCTTTTCTTTTTCAGTCCGAACATTTTTTTTCCGTTACAAAAATTCCTATATCAAAATTTCATCTTTCAAAGATTCCATTATTTTTTTCTGAAGAACGAGCATTTCGCAGACCGGTTCCGAATTTTTTTCCACGTGTTCGTCGCCGTGATCGTATCCGCTTAAATGCAGAATTCCGTGGACAATCAGCCGCTTCAATTCTTCGTTCCGGCTCACTTCAAAGTACTCCGCGTTTTTCGGCAGCGTTTCCAGACTGATGGCAATGTCGCCCGCCTGAATCCATGTGCGCCCGCTTTCGTCCGTGTACTCCATGCCGTTTTCAAAACTTAAAACATCTGTAGGACTGTTTATTTTTCGGTAGTTTTCGTTCAAAAATTGAATGTATTCGTCGGAACAGAAAAAAATCGAAATTTCCTTTCCGTCCGCGCCCAGTTCCGCCAGAATTTTCTGAGCAAACGGTTCGATTTTTTCAAGCCAGCAGATTTCGCCCAGTTTTTCTTCCGCACTGACTAAAATTTGATTCATTGCTTTTTTTCCCTTGCAGATTTTTTCGCGGATTTTTCCTTTTCTTTTTCAGCCGGTTTTTCGTCGTTTTTTTCCGCGGAATTTCCGGCGATTTTTTCTTTTTCCGCTGAATTTTTTTCCGCTGATTTTGCAGATTTTTCGTCGGATTTTTCGATTTTTTCCGCTGATTTTTCTGATTTTTCTTCCGCGGAATTTACGCTTTTTTCTTCTGCGGAATTTTCCTTCTGCGGAATCTGTGCCGTTTCGCCTGAATCCGGGTCTTTCTGGTCAGGATATTTCGTCCGGCTGTGATAGTAACCTGCGAGAATCTGCACGAATGCATCATGAATTTTCGTCAAATCGCTGAACGTCAGGTTGCAGTTTTCCAGCTGCTTCGTTTCGATTTTGCCGTTTATGAGCGTCGAAATAAATTTTTCAAGTCGCGGAACTGACGGTTTTTCCAGCGTTCGGCAGGCGGCTTCTACCGTGTCGGAAAGCATGACGATGGCACTTTCGCGGGTCACGGGCGGATTTCCCGTGTAGGCGTAATCTTCGGGATTTGCGTCCGGATTGATTTTTTTTGCTTCGTTGTAAAAATACGCAATCACCTGATTTCCGTGATGTTCGCCGATTATGTCGATAATCTGTTTCGGCAGACGGAGGGCGCGCGCTTTTTCCATTCCGCGTTTGACGTGGCTGCGGATTATGCTTACGGAAAGCGACGGATTTATTTCGTTGTGAATATTTTCTCCCGACGACTGATTTTCCACGAAATAATCGGGATTGTCCATTTTGCCGATGTCGTGATAGTACGCACCCACCCGCGCCAGAAGAGGATTCGCACCCACTTCATTGCACGCCGCTTCCGCCAGACTCGCCACCATCAGCGAATGATTGTACGTTCCGCTTGCAGTCACCAGCATTTTTTTCATGGTAGGATTATTCAAATCGCTTAAATCCATCAGACGGAAAACTGACGACGTGTTCAGCAGAAGTTCCAGCGGCGTCAAAAGTCCCAGGCACAGAATTCCTGAAAAAAATCCGTTCAGCGCCACGCCGAAAACGAACTGAATTCCGCTGGAAATGGAATCGTTAAAAATTATTTTAAAAACCAGCAGAAAAACTACGTCAAGAAGCGCCTGCAAAACCGAAACAAGCACCATATCAGTCCGCCTGTCGATTTTCCGCACGAGCCGCGTGGAAGCAAGGGACGTAGAAAGCACGAACAGAAACGGAACAATCTGATAATTCGCGCCGTTTAAAACTAAAAGCGAAATCATCAGCGAAAAGAAAACCGCATTCAGCTGACCGAACAGAATCGAAACCAGAAAAACGCAGAGTGACGACGGAATTACTGCGCACAATGCAAACGGAGTGGAAATTGCCGACGATTTTGAGCCGAAAATCACCGAACCGAAAACCAGCACGTAAAAAAAGCATTCGGTTACGAGTTCCCTGAATTCCATGCGCCCTGATTTAAAATAAATCCTGCTGTTGAAAAAGAAAAACAGGAAGCACATCAGGATGTGGAAAATCACGGAATTTGCAAACGAACGGTAATCCACGTAAACCGGCGATTCCGACATTTTTTTCAGTTTCGCGTAGCCTTCTTCGGTAATGGGAAATCCCTTGCGGATAATTTTTTCGCCCGCGTCGATTTCGATGGGATTCATTAAATCCGACGGAAGGAATTTCGACGAAACGATTGTAGTGTCTGCAATCTGCCCGATTTCGTAATCGTCGATGTTAAACGATGAAATTGTAGTCGCCGTGGAAATTTTTACGAAACTCAGGGTCACGCAAAAAACAAAAGTTGCAAAAACTAAAATCACCACCGGATACTGTTTTTTCATGTAATCCGCGAAAGAATTCCACACCACCGATGCTACGGTTGACGCCGCATTTTTTGAATTTTCATCTCTCTTCATTTTCATACGCCTGAATTATTTTTTTTACGATTGGATTTCTGACCACGTCGTCCGCAGTCAGTTCCACCACAGAAATTCCGCTGATTCCGCATAAAATTTCCGTCGCGTGACTGAATCCCGAAGGAATTTTTTGAGGTAAATCAGTTTGCGTCGGGTCGCCGGTTACAAAAACTTTTGAATTTTCGCCCATCCGCGTTAAAAACATTTTCATCTGTCCGATTGTAGTGTTCTGCGCTTCGTCCAGAATTATGGCACAGTTGCTTAACGTCCGTCCGCGCATATAAGCCAGCGGTGCCGCTTCGATTACGCCGTTTTCCGTGAGCCTTCTTGCAGTTTCCCGCGGCAGGAGCGAATCAATGGAATCGTAAAGGGGACTGATGTACGGATTGATTTTTTCTTCCAGATTTCCGGGCAAAAATCCCAGACTTTCGCCTGCTTCCACCACAGGACGCGTCAAAATAACGGACGAAACTTTTTTTGAAAGCAGAAGCCGCAGAGATTCCGCCACGCAGAGGAAAGTTTTTCCTGAACCTGCCGGCCCTGAAGCAAAAACCACGTCGGATTCCCTCATGCGCGAAACTAATTTTGCCTGCCCTTTTGTCCGCGGATAAATTTTTTTTACGCCGCCCGGAATTGAAATCGACGAACGGGAAAAAAGCGAATCGTCCAGAAATTCCCGCGTGTTCAGCACGGAACGGATGATTTCGCCGTCAGAAAATTCGTCCTGAACGCAGGAAAATTCGTCCAGAATTCTGTCGATGATAAAACTGAACTGCTGCTCGATGGAAGACGACGAAGAATTTCCGCCTGATTCAATGGAAAGTTCGTTTCCCCGCGCAAAAACCCTGGTGCCCAAAAATGATTCGATGAGTTTTAAATTGCAATCGTTGGTTCCGCAAATCCGCGAAAGAAATCCGCCGTCCTGCACGACAATCGTAAATTCAGCCACTGATTTCTCCGGATTTTTGCGCTAAAAAATTCGTCATTGCGCTGATTATAGCACCACAATTTTTCCGTGGCAAATTATTCGTCATGATCGTCTTTTTTATCGAAGTAACCTGATTTTTCCAGATGTTCGCGCCGGCTTACCACAAGGCTGATGAGTTCCTGATACATATTGAAATCCACTTCGATGGCAATGGGCAGAATGAAATATTCGGTTTCGTCGCAATACCGCTCGATGAATTCGTTGCTGGTAACGAATCCCAGGCTGATCATGTTGGAAATCCGGTCTGCGCATTTTAAAATTTTCGCACGCTGGCTTCCGTGGTCAATAATCGATTTTAAATAATCGCTTTTCATCTGACCGGGACGCTTGGTAACTTCCTTTACTAACGCCAGAACTTCCGCGCCGTCAGAATCAGCGTTTAAAATCAGATTTTCGTCGAATCCGGGAATGTCTTCAATGGTGTCGTGAACGCAGCTCGCCTTAAGCAGAATGTTGTCGATGTAGCCGTAGTCAATCAGAATGCTCATGGTGTCGATCTGGTGCCGGAACATATTTCCGCCTGCAAAACGCGATTTTCCGATTAAATTCGTGGCAATCTGCATATAGGGCGCAAGAAAAATGCTGTTCAGCTGATGCATGTGCTCAGTGTCCATCTGCTGCGGCTTTTCCGTCGCCATTTCGTACTTTCCCATAAAAACCTCCGCTACAAGTTCTTCAGGTATGAACTCAATTTTTCTATGCGGCGCTCAGATTCTTCCAGACGATTTTTTTCTTCCTGAACCACCTGGGCCGGTGCGTGTTCCGCGAATTTTCCGCTCAATTTGTTACGGCTTCTGCGCACGTTTTCTTCTTCCCAGGCGATTTCTTTTTTGAATTTTGCTTCAAGCTGCGGTTTGTTGATTTTTTCGTCCACAAGAATGAAACATTCGTAGCCGTCGCCCACAGTTCCGATGGATTCCGCCGGATTTTCCGAAGTAAACGTGATTTTGCTTACGCCCGCCAGAAGTTCCACAATCTGCGTTTTTTCCCTGATGACTTCCGCGTGACTTCCGCCCGAAATTTTTAATGCCGCATGAATTTTTGAAGCCGGATCGATTCCGCATTCCACACGAAGGGCACGGATGCTTCTGATTAAATCCTGCAAGACCCCGAACCGCGCGCTGATTTTTTCGTTTTTCCGCTCAGTTTTTTCCTGCGGATAGGGCGCATTCACTAAAAGCGATGAATATTCTTCGTCCGGCAGAATTTTCTGGCTTCCGCTTGATTTTCGGTTCAAAACGATTTCTTTCAAAGGCAATTTTGAATAAATTTCTTCGGTAACGAACGGAATGAACGGATGAAGCAGCCGCAGACTTTCTTCCAGAACGTTCAGCAGCACGGAAACCGCACGATTTTTTTCGTCGTCGCTTCCGTCTTTAAACGAAATTTTCGTGCATTCCACGTACCAGTCGCAAAAATCGTTCCAGAAATATTCGTGAATGGCAGCGGCGGCATCGTTGTAACGGTAATTTTCCAGGGCTTCACGGCAATTTTTTACCGCGGAATCCAGGCACGCATAAATCCACAGGTCGAGTTCAGTTAAATTTTCGTCCTTTACTGCAACGAGCGTCCTTCCTTCCAGATTTCCCAGAATGTACCGGCTTGCGTTCCAGACTTTATTGCAGAAACGGCTTCCCATTTTGAACGAATCCTTGTCCACCAGAACATCCTGACCCTGAGCGCACATATATCCCAGCGTAAATTTCAGCGCGTCGGCACCGTACAAATCGATTATTTCCAGCGGATCGATTCCGTTGCCCAGGGATTTGGACATTTTTCTGCCCTGCTTGTCGCGAACGAGTCCGTGAATGTAAATGTCGTGGAAAGGCGATTTTCCCGTGAATTCCAGACCTGCCATAATCATCCGCGAAACCCAGAAAAAAATTATGTCGTAAGCCGTAACAAGCGCAGTAGTAGGATAAAAATTTGCAAAATCCGCGGAATTTTCGGGCCATCCCAAAGTACTGAAAGGCCACAGCCACGAACTGAACCATGTGTCCAGAACGTCCGGATCCTGCGAAAGTTTTTCCTTAGGCGCACCGCATTCAGGGCATTTTTCAGGGTCAGTCCGCGAAACGATTGTTTTTCCGCATGAACAGTACCAGACCGGCACACGATGTCCCCACCAGAGCTGACGGCTGATGCACCAGTCGCGGATATTTTCCATCCAGTGGGTAAAAGTGTTTTCCCATTTCCGCGGATAAAAAACGAATTCGCCTTTTTTCCATGCGTCCATGGCTTTTTTTGCCAGCGGCTGCATTTTTACAAACCACTGGTCGCTTAAATACGGTTCCACAACGGTAGCACAGCGGTAACAGTGTCCCACCGAATGCACGATTTTTTCTTCGCCCTTGTAAAGTCCTGCCTGCTTTAAATCTTCAATTACAATTTTCCGCGCGTCGCTGCATTTTAATCCGCGATATTTTTGCGGACAGTTTTCGTTCAGCGTTCCGTCGGGATTTAAAATGTTGATGACCTGCAGATTGTTCCGCTTGCCTACTTCCCAGTCGTTGGGGTCGTGGGCGGGCGTAATTTTTACCATTCCCGTGCCGAATTCCCTGTCCACGTAGGAATCAGCGATTAACGGAATTACGCGGTCAGTGAGGGGAAGGCGCAATTTTTTTCCCACGAGATTTTTGTAGCGTTCGTCGTCAGGATTTACTGCAACTGCCGTGTCGCCTAAAAGCGTTTCGGGGCGCGTGGTGGCAATTTCGATTTTTCCGCTTCCGTCGTCGAATTCGTAAAAAATATGATACATGAATCCGTCAGTGTCGGTGTGGTCAACTTCGTCGTCGGCAAGGGCAGTTCCGCACCGGGGGCACCAGTTTACCAAATAATGACCTTTATAAATGAGTCCGCGTTCGTAAAGCGTAACGAAAACTTCCCGCACGGCTTTTGAAAGGCCTTCGTCCATGGTGAACCGTTCGCGCTGCCAGTCCACGGAATTTCCCAGTTTACGCTGCTGCCTTACGATTGTTGCGTGATGTTCGTCCTTTACCTGCCACGTCCGCTCCAGAAATTTTTCACGGCCCAGGTCGTTCCGCGTTTTGCCTTCTTTTTTGAGCGCACGTTCCACCACGTTCTGCGTAGCGATTCCTGCGTGGTCAGTTCCGGGAATCCATAGCGTATCGTCGCCCTTCATCCTGTGGTAGCGCACGATGATGTCCTGTAAGGTGTTGTTCAGTCCGTGGCCCATGTGAAGCACTCCGGTTACGTTCGGCGGAGGAATTACGACTGTGTATCTGGACGATTTTTTTTCCGCGGAAGATTTCAAGTAGCACTGATGAACCGGCGAAGACTCATCCGAAGCAGGTTTAAAGCAACCCGATTCCACCCAGGCAGAATAAATACGGTCTTCAAAATCTTTGGGATTGTACGATTTTTCCAGTTCGATTGCGTTCATTTTGACCTCTGAATTGCAAAAAATTTACGATGGCGCGGATTATACTCTTTTTTAGTTATAAATGCAAAAGATTTTTCTTCCTTTTCGCATGGAAGCGGAACGTTTTTTTCTTCGGACGATGTTTGATTTTTTTTTGCGATGATTTCGCGCTGATTTTTTTTGTTGCACAAATTCCTTTTTGCGATGATTTCGCACTGACTTTTCTTTTTGCAAAATACCTTTTGCATGGGTTTTTAAAAACTTGCGTTTTTAGAATGCTTTGCGCCTGATGT
>CAZACA010000063.1:0-10740 GCA_964483515.1 uncultured Treponema sp. | reverse complement strand
CCCCCAAAATTTCCCGCGTGCATAAACGGATTTTTTTCATGCGCTTATTGACAAAAATCCGCGAAATCTTGTAGTATACGCCTACATTCGTGGAGCGATGTCTGAGTGGTCGAAAGTACCTGTCTTGAAAACAGGCGTGCCGAGAGGTACCGGGGGTTCGAATCCCTCTCGCTCCGTACTAAAAGGTTTGCCTTTTGGGGTCTGGAGACGTGGTAGAGCGGTAATACAACGGTTTGCTAAACCGTCGGTTCCCTAAAGGGCCGGGCAGGTTCAACTCCTGTCGTCTCCGCAAAAAGGACTTGCGTTCTTATGAGATTGTAGCTCAGCTGGATTAGAGCATCACCCTGCGGAGGTGAGGGTCGCACGTTCGAATCGTGTCAGTCTCAATTTCAAGGATTCATTACGAATCCTTTTTTTATTTGGAAAGATGTCCGAGTGGTTTAAGGTACACCCTTGGAAGGGGTGCGTAGCAGAAATGTTACCAGGAGTTCGAATCTCCTTCTTTCCGTCTGCCGGGTGCTATGCAAGTGTCCGCCCCAAAACTCCGCCAGAGCAGGAATGCAGCAACGGTATGGGGATGGTCGCTGTGCCGTAGATTACCCGGCTTTTTTTGTCCTGATTTTAATCCGCGGAATTTTCCGTACGCTACATGGAAAAATCTTTGCCCAGATAAATTTTCCGCGCGTCTTCAGATTTTAAAATATCGTCTTTCGAGCCTGAAACCAGAATCGTGCCGGTAGAAATTATGATTGCCCTGTCAGTGATTTCCAGCGTGTCGCGGACATTGTGGTCGGTTATGAGAATTCCGATTCCGCGTTTTGCCAGAAGCCGGATTATTCCCTTGATGTCAGCCACCGCTATCGGATCGATTCCTGCAAACGGTTCGTCCAGAAGAAGAAATTTCGGTTCGATTGCCAGTGACCGCGCAATTTCAGTCCGCCGCCGCTCTCCGCCCGAAAGTGTGTACGCCTGCTGCTTCCGGATTCGTCCGATGGCAAATTCTTCGATGAGTTCTTCCAGCCGGTGTTTTTTTTCCGCCCTGTCCAAATCTTTCCGCGTTTCCAGAATCGCCCAGATATTTTCTTCCACCGTCAGCTTCCTGAAAACCGACGGTTCCTGAGGCAGATAGGAAATTCCGTTTCGCGCCCGCTGATACATCGGCAATTTAGTGATGCATTTTTCGTTCAGAAAAACGTCTCCGGCAGTCGGTTTGTAAAATCCCACGATCATGTAAAAAGTCGTCGTTTTTCCCGCGCCGTTCGGTCCCAGAAGTCCGAGCACTTCGCCCGTGGTCATGGAAAAATCAACGCCTTTCACCACGCTTTTTTTTCCGAAAGATTTATAAAGCGACGAAACACGCAGCGTACTTTTTTCATTCGCGTCCATTTTCGCCTCCGATTTTTTCCGTTTCTGATTCCGCGGAATTTTCTGCGTCCGGATTTTTTTCACCGGATTTTTTTTCCGAAGCCGAAACCGAACCTTTCACGCGTTCTTCCAGAAAAATTTCCTGCGTGTCCAGATTCAGCGTAATATTCTGCGCGCGGAAAGTGTCATCGTTCTGCACGATTTTCGAGTTGCCTTTCATTTCCAGAAGCTTTTCGTTTTTTTTGTAAATCGCAAACGCCGACGTGCATTTATTTTCCTTCTGCGAAATGTCCACCTGAATCTGCATGACGCAAATTTCCGTTTCCTGATTGTATTCGATTATCTGCGCCTTTGAAAAAAAATCGTTTTCCGCGTCCCGAAGCGTCACGTTATTTTCCAGCGATGCAATTTTTGTTTCGCGGTCATACGAAAGATTTTCGCAGGTAAAGTCGAAATTCGATTTTGTATTTTTTCCTTTCACGCCGCCCGATGCCTTTATGAACCGGAAATTTTTTCCGCTGATTTCGATTTCGTCCGCCGAAATTTCCATGGTTTCCGTAACGACTTTTGCATTTCCCGAAAGCAGCGTGGAATTATTTTTGCCCGAAGCGTTGCCCTTCATGGAATCCGACGAAAAAACGATTTGTTCCGCGGAAGAAAAAAAATTCAGCACGACAAAAAAAATTGCACAAAAAAATTTATTCGCTTTCATTTTCACCGCCGGAATTTATTTTTCCGTCCACCGCTGATGCAAACGAAAATTTCTGCGAAACGCCGCTCGCCGAAAATCCCGTTCCTGAAATTTCCACGTCGTCCTGCAAAACCGTTACCTTTTCGTTTTTTCCGCCCGTCAGCTGCATGGAATTTTCGTTCCACCTGAGTGATTCCGCACGGATGCAAAAATCGTCCTGCAAATTTTTTATTTCGATTCCGCCGAAAAGCATATGAATTTTTGTGTCCGGATTTATGCCCAGAAAATCGCAGCCGCCTTCCGCCACAATTTTTTCGTCGCTGTCCCAGGTTTTAAAAAATGCATTTTTGCCGAATGAGCGTCCGTCGTTTTTGTACTGCTCCAGAATTTCCGCGCGCACTTCCATGGAAATTTTTTCGTCTTCGTATTTTCTGTACTGAACTCCGCGGAATTCCATTTCAGGCGAATCGTCCGCAAAATCGTTTTCCTGCTCGTACTTCAGCGAACATCCGAAAAGCAAAAAAATCCACAAAGCAAAAAAAATTTTTTCCACCGAATTTTCCGCCGATGATTTACAGCACTTCAAGAATTTCCGCTTTCCCCGGAACAGGAAATTTCCGCGTAAAGACAAAAACCGCCGCCGATGACAAAAACAAAAAAAGCAGAACCGCCACCGCCCTTTCATCCGCCGAAATCGTCCTGCCGAATTTTTGCGCTGCAAAAGGAACTGCCACGTAACCGATGACGGCAAAAATCACCGGAAGCAGAAGCGAAACGATTCCCTGCAAAGCCTGAGCAGTTTTCGACGCGCACACTAAAATTTCGTCGCCTTTTTTTACTGAAAAATTTTTCGGATTGGAAACTTCAAAGCACGAATTTTTTCTGCACGAAGAACCCGACGCACAGGACGCACATTCTTCCTTTTGATAAAACGATGCAAAAATCGTTCCGCCGTCCGCGCCCACAACAAACGCTTTTTCCGTCATATCGTCCGCCCTTTTATCGAAGCCAGAAGCCGCCCGCATTCTTCCACGCCCACCAGATTTCCCAGTTCAGCGTAAGTGTCGCGCAGATTAAAAATCGCATCGTAATAATGCGGACTGTACGAAACTGCTTTTTCAAACATTTCCGACGCCACCACAAAATCAGCACGATGAAAAAAAATCACGCCGACGGTGTTCCAGAATTTTGCGTTCAGCGGATTCATTTTCAGTCCGCGTGCCAGATAAAAAATCGCTTCGTCAAATGAATTCGCGGAAATGCAGAGGATGGCAAGCGTTTCGATAATTTCTTCGTTTTCGTCGTCCAGTTTGTACGCTTCAAGCAATGCTTCTTTTGCCTTGACGAATTTTCCGGCGTCGCGATAAGTCAGTCCCAGATTAAACCACAAAAGCGCGTTGGATTTTTCCACAGTGATGGCGCGTTTCAAGCAGGCGATTGCATCATCGAATTCGCCTTTGGACGCGAGGGTTACTGCCTGATTATTTAAAGATTCGCTGGATTCAAACATTTTTTCCTCCCGATGAATTTTCAAAATTTTTTTTCTGCGGATTCATGCACGGAATCATTGAATCAAAAAGTTCCTTTACGAGTTCGCCTTCTTCGCCGCCGCCCAGAATTTCGCAGAGTTCGCTGCAACCGTTTTTCACCAGTGCAATTCCTTTTTTTTGCGCTGAATCGATTGCAGAACTTTCTTCCAGAAGCTGAATCGCTTTTTCAACTGCATCGCTTTCAATTCCTTCCCTGGACGATTGCTCCAGAAATTCCTGTAAGCGCAAAATTTTTTCAGGCGATTTTTTTTCGTTCAGCCTTACAAACTCAATCAGCGGAAGCGATTTTTTTTTCTCCACGATGTCGTCGCCGCGTTTTTTTCCTGCGTTGCCCGTAGTCAAATTTACCACGTCGTCCAGAATCTGAAATCCTGCACCAATTTCCGCCGAAACTTTTCCAGCGCGCTCCACAATTTTTTCGTCCGCATCAGAAATCAGCGTGCCGATTTTTGCCGCCATGGACGAAAGCGTTCCCGTCTTGCATTTCACCATGGAAATGTATTCGTCTTCCGCGGGAATTTTTTTGTCGTCGCGATGCCATGCGATGTCCATTGCCTGACCAAGATGCAGTTTGCGAAGTTCCGCCAGATACGTTCTGTAAAGCCGATTTTTTTGTTCCGCCGGACAATCCAGATTTTCGATGCAAACCGACGCTTCAAAATAAAGCCAGCTGCCTGCGTTAATTGCCGTGTCCGTTCCGTAAGTGATGTACGCTGCCGGTTTTCCCCGCCGAATTTCTGAACGGTCTTCGATGTCGTCATGAATCAAACTTGCAGTGTGAACGAATTCCACCAGCGGAGAAATTTTGTACGCATTTTTTTCCGCGGAAATTTTATTTTCTTTTTTTGCTGAACCTTCCGCGCACAAAACCAGAAGCAGGGGCCGCCATCGTTTTCCGCCCAAATCCACAAGGGAGCGCGTAGTTTCCACCAGAGGAAAAATGTGTTCGGGTCTGATGTTTTCGCATTCCGCGCCGAAAGATTTTGCTTTCCATTCGCCGCCACATTCCGCCGGAAGATTTTGTCTGATTGCATTTTCGATTTTTTCCAGACGAACCAAAAACTTTTCGTTCATGACGCAATCATACTCCATTTTTTTTCAGAGTGCAACGAAACACGACCGCCGTTTTTTTTGCGCTAAAAGTTGCTTCCGTTCCAGCCCCAGTTCCGCGTGGTTCCGTATTTGACGTAAATTTTTTCGCCCGGAATTTTTAATTCACGCTGAAAAATTTCGCAGAGTTTCGCAGTGAATTTTTCAAACGCCTGCGGATTTTCTCCGCCGAAAAGATCAACGCTGACGAACGCGCCGCATTCAAGTTTTTCGCCCGCAAAATAAAGATCGTATTCGTCGTGAATTCCGCACATGAGATAACTTTCCGGTTTTCCCAGAATCGAAACCGCTTTTCCAAATTCCTTTACGATTGCGTTCCGTTTTTCCTCCGAAACTTTCAGCGTAATTTTTGAATCAATCATCGGCATAATTTTCCTCCTGAATTTTCCGCCGATTATACAGAGAATTTTTTTTCTGCAAAAGGGAATTTTTACACTTCCAGAAACCGTTCGCCGCTTTGTTTTAAAAAATATTCCTTTACGCGATTTCTGCTTTCTTCCGCGGAAACGAAATTCAGCATCGACGTTTTAAAATAATGCGCGAAAAAAAACTGCTCGCAGTAATACGAAAAAAATCGCTGAATCCGCGTTTTTAAAAATTCTTCAGGCTGAAATTTTTCCACGTTGTCAATGAAATCAAGGGCAACTTTCTGCCGGTCGATTTTCAGCGTTTCATTTTTGCCGCAATTTTTTTTAAAAAGATTTTTTTCAATTTCCGCGAAAACCCACGGACGAACCGCCGCACCCCGCGCAATCATAATTCCCGACGCATGAGGAACTTTCTGCAAAACCGACTGAACGCCCGCTGAATCCGTCATGCATCCGTTTACAAAAACCGGAATTTCCTTTCCGAAGTGAAGGGCAAGTTTTTCCGCGAAATCGTACTTCGGCAGTCCGCGAAATTTTTCACGCATCGTCCGCGGATGAACCGAAATGAGTTCCACGCCGTTTTTTGCAAGGCAATCGGCAAAATCAAAAAAACTTTTTTCGCTGAAATTTTCGTCGCCCAGACGGCACTTCACGCTCAACCGGAAATGCTGATTTTTTTCCGCGCCTTTTTTGTCGAGAGTTCCGCGCAAAATTTTTATCGCTTCGGCAACTTCATCCGGCGGCTTCAGCATCCACGCGACTCCTGCACCGGTTCTGTAAATTTGCGGCGCACTGCATCCCATGTTTACGTCCACACCGATTCCGCCACGGTCGCATACAATTTCCGCCGCTTTTGCAAGAAACGCCGAATCGCTTCCCGTCAGCTGCCAGACGATTTTTTCAGGGCACGGTCCGTTCAGCAGATAAAATTTTTCAAAAGGTCCGCGGTTCACCAGCGATGCTGCGTTTATCATTTCGGTAAAATATTCGTCGCACGACCCGAACGATTCCACAATCCGACGGAACGCTTCGTGGCTGAGGGTTGCCATTGGTGCAAGAATTTTTTTCATTTAGAATTTAAATAGCGGCAAAAAATTTCAGCAGCGTCGGCACAAAGTTTGGGGCACGGACGTTTTTTGTAATACGATTCAGTTCGCGATTCCGAAACGAAAGAAAATGCATCGCCCGTCACTGAATTTTCTGCAAGGAATTTTTTGGAACCGTTGACCGCAGAAATTCCCAGAAGTTCGCGGCAGACGATGGAACCGTTTTTTTCACGGAATTCGGCGCAAAGTTTCTGTCCGTTTTTGTAAAGCGAATCTTTTGCATTTTTGTCAGACGAATCCGCGCTTCCTTCCGCGAAACCCAAAAGCAGAAGCATTGCCGATACGGTTCCGCACATTTCCCGAAGCCTGCACGCACCGCCGCCAAATGGCTGTGAAATTTTCAGCGCAATTTTTTTTTCGATTTTCAGTTCGTCGCAAAAAACTTCCACCACGGATTGAGTGCAGTTGAATCCGCGCAAAAAATTTTCTTCGGCTTTTTTTCGTGCGTCGGTTTCGTTCATTTGAAAAGATTCTGAATTGCGTTCACTGCGTCGTCCAGAAAATCCGCCTGAACGTCTTCGATTTTTCCTTCGTCCACCGATTGAGAAATTTCTTTTTTGACGGGAATGCGCGAAAGAATTTTCAGCCCGAATTCATCCGCGATTTTTTCCAGATTGCTTTCGCCGAAAATTTTTATCTGCCGGTGACAGTCAGGACATTCCACGAAACTCATATTTTCCACCAGACCCAAAACCGGAATTTTCATCATGGCAGCCATGTTCACTGCTTTTTCAACGATGACGCGGACAAGATCCTGGGGCGACGAAACCACGATAATTCCGTCCAGAGGCAGCGACTGAAAAACCGTCAGCGGAACATCGCCGGTTCCGGGAGGACAGTCCACGAACATCACGTCCACGTTTTCCCAGAGCACGTCAGTCCAGAATTGTTTTACCGCACCGGAAATTACGGGCCCGCGCCAGACCACCGGATCAGTTTCGTTGGGAAGCAAAAAATTCATGGACATAATCTGCACGCCGCTTTTTGATTTTACCGATTTTAAATATCCGCCTTCGCTTCCGTCGGGATTTTTTTCCGAAACGCTTTCCGCACGAATTTCCGACAGACCGAATGAACGCGGAATTGACGGACCGGTTATGTCGGCATCCAGAATTGCAGAACGTAATCCAGCCCGATTCGCCGCGCACGAAAGCAAACAGGTTACAAGAGATTTTCCCACGCCGCCTTTTCCTGAAACGACGCCCACAACTTTTTTCACGGACGAATTTTTATGCAGCGTTTCCTTCAGCGATTTTTTTTCGCAGCCGTCGCCGCAGCTTGAACAACTTCCACCACAAGCCATTTTTTTTCTCCTGATTTTTTCAACTAAAACAAAAATACAAAAAGTACCACGAATGAGCAAAATTTTATTTTCGCTGATGATATAAATTCACCATGAAATTTTCAATACGAACAACACGCCGAAATTCCGCGGAAAAAATAAAATTCCGTTATGCAAAATAACTTCGGTTAATTTAAAAAAATTCAGCGTGGTGATTTATTGGTGACCGTTTGCGGACGATTTTTGCTGATTTTTTTCACTTTCCGCCGATACTTTAAAAGCAACAGACATGAGCGCGAAAAGCGACATATTTTTTCAGGAGGCAAAAAAAATTATGCAACTAAAATTTTACTACTGCAAAACCTGCGGAAAAATCATTTCCATTGTGAAAGATTCGGGAACGCCCACGATTTGCTGCGGAAACGAAATGCAACTTCTGGTTCCGGAAGCGCGGACTGAAATCGGCGAAAAGCACATTCCCATTATCAAAGTCAGCGGAAATCTTGTGACGGTAACGGTCGGCTCGAAAATTCATCCGTCGGAAGCGGAACATTACATCGAATGGATTTTGCTGCAAACCGACCGCGGAATTCAGCAGAAATATCTTGCACCGGGAATTTCGCCTGAAATCGATTTTGCGGTGATGACCGGCGAACGGGTACAGGCGGCTTACGATTACTGCAACATTCACAAATTGTGGAAGTCGGAATTTTCGTCGGAAAAATCAGCGTAAAAATTTTGCAAAAAAATTCGGCTGCATCTGTGGTCGAATTTTTTGCGCACAAAAAAATAAAAAAAATTTAACACGGAGAAAAAATGAAAAAACGATTCTTGAATTTTTTGAACGACAGCCTTGCTTTACAAACCAGCATCCTTTCGGGAATCATTTGTCTGCTTTACATCTGGAAAAGTTGCCTGGAAAATTTTTCGGTCGGAATTTCCATCGTCATCGCCATGGATTTTATTTATATTCCGCTGGCAATTTTTTTCGGACGAAAATGCATTTCGTATTTTTATCTTTTTTATTCCATCGCGCTGATTTTTATAACGGCGTTTGAAAAAACTTTTTTGTTCAACAATTTCACCGCGCTCTTCATTGTGTGCATCGTAATTTCCCTTCATCCGAAAATCGAAAAGCCCGCGCTTGCATTTTATTTTCTTGCAATCACGATTTCGTTTTCACTGAACGAAGAAAAACTTTATCATTTTTTAATTCACGTAACGCGCTCCGTAATTTTTATCATCAGCGTCCGGTTCATCATGACCAACGAATTTCAGAAGCGGAAAAAATTGATTCTTTCCGACGACGAAATAAAAATCATCGAGCAGCTCGCCAACGGAAAAACGTATCAGAAAGAAGTGACGGGTTTCAGCGAAAATACAGTCTACCGAAAATTAAAAGCGGCCCGCGAACGAAACGGCAACATCACCCGCGAACAGCTTCTGGATTTGTACGTTCAGCAGCAGGCGTAAATTTTTCACGGAAAATTTTTCTTCAGTTTTTTCAGGCAGAGCACGAAAGCAGGCAGCAGAAAAATATCGGCGAAAATCCACGCAAGGGGATCGGCTGTTCCCGCGGAAATGAATCCGAATTTCGGCACGACAAAAATTCCCACAAGAGTTCGCGCAACCATTTCAAACACGCCCGACAGAATTGCAAACGCGCTGAATCCCATGCCCTGAATCGTAAACCGGATGACGTTGACGCCCGCAAGAAAAACGTAGCACGACGCCATCTGCAAAAGAAAAATTTTTGCATCGTGAAGAATCTGCAAATTCGACGAGTCCACAAAAAGCGCAAGCAGATATTGCCCCGCGAAAAGATACACGAAAAAAATCGCCACGGAATAAATTCCGCCGAGAATCATGCTGTCGCGAATTCCTTCCGTGAGCCGGTCGAATTTTCCCGCGCCCGTATTCTGTCCGCCGAACGTTGCCATCGTCGTTCCCAGCGCATCGAACACCGTGCAAAAAAATCCCGAAACACGATACGCCGCAGTTGCACTCGCCACCGCCGCAGAACCCAGAACATTTATCGCCGTCTGCATGATGACGCTTCCGATTGCAGTAATCGAATATTGCAGCCCCATCGGAATTCCCACGGAACAAAGCACGACGCATTGCTTCAGCGAAAATTTTTTTTCTTCCGCGGAACATTTTAAAATGTCGAATTTTTTCGTCATGTAAAAAAGACAGACCGCGCCCGAAACGCCCTGAGAAATTACGGTTGCCAGCGCAGCACCGCGAATGTTCCATTTGAAAATCAGGATGAAAATCAAATCCAGCGCAATATTTAAAAACGACGAAAGCACCAGAAAATAAACCGGCGTTTTACTGTCACCCAGCGAGCGGATAATTCCGGCAGTAACGTTGTAAAGAAAAACAGTCGGGATTCCGGCGAAAATTATCACGATGTATTCGGTGGCTTTTCCGATGATGTCGTCCGGCGTGCGCATGATGCTCAAAAGCGGAGTACAGAATGCAACGGTAAAAAAAGTCATCGCCGCGGAAAAAATCAAACTCAGATACGCTGCATTCCGAACGTATTTCCGCATGGTCGAAAAATCTTTCGCGCCGAATTTTTGCGCCACAGGAATCGCGAAACCGGAGCAAAGTCCCGCCGCAAATCCGATGATTAAAAAATTCACGGCACCCGTCGAACCAACTGCGGCAAGTGCATTCACGCCCAGCGACTTTCCCACGATAACGGTGTCGGTAACATTGTAGAACTGCTGAAAAAGATAACCGAGCAAAACAGGAATCGAAAATTGAAGGATAAGCGAAACCGGCTTTCCTTCCGTAAGCTGCTTTGTCATAGAAACCTCATACTTTTTTTTTCAGACTGAAATTATCCAAATTGAAAAAAAAAAGCAATACAAAAATCAATCATAACGCCCATGTTTTTACCCCGAAAAATTTCCGCGAAAAAAAACGAATCAAAAATTTTGCAGGAACAAAAATAATTTTGCAAAAAAAATTCCGCGTGAAAAAATTGCACGAAAAATTCAGCCGAAAAAATTTCCGCGAAAAAAAACGAATCAAAAATTTTTCAGGAACAAAAATAATTTTGCAAAAAAAAATTCAGCGTGAAAAAATTGCACAAAAAATTCAGCCGAAAAAAATTTCCGCAGAAAAAAACGAATCAGAAATTTTTCTGAAACAAAAATAATTTTGCAAAAAAAATTCAGCTTGAATTTTCTGCACGAAAAATTCGGTTGCAAAATTTCCGCAGAAAAAAGCGAATCTAAAATTTTTCTGGAACAAAAAT
>CAZACA010000062.1:7442-10767 GCA_964483515.1 uncultured Treponema sp. | reverse complement strand
TCCCGCTGACGATACGAATAGATGTTTTCCAGAACGACGATGGAGTTGTCCACGAGCATACCGATTCCCAGCAGAAGTCCCGCCATGGAAATCATGTTGATGGTCATTCCCTTGAAATACATTAAAAGCATGGTAATGAAAACCGAAACCGGAATCGCCAGTCCGATGATGAACGTGCTTTTGAACGAACGCAGGAAGATGAAAAGAATCGCCACCGCAAGAATCGCGCCCTGAACCACCGACGAAACGACTTCGTTTATGGTCTGCTCGATGATGTCAACGGTATTCGACGTTTCTTCAAGTTCCACGCCGTAAGGTAAATCGGACTTTAATTTTTCGATGGTCTTGCGCACGTTTTTTGCCGCACTGAGGGAATTTTTTCCGCTCTGCTTCTGAATCATCAGCATGACGCAGGGTTCGCCGTCAAGATAAGCCAGCGTGGACTGGTCCTTGTAGCCTTCGTAAACGTCCGCCACGTCGCAGAGTTTTACCGTAATCAGCCTGGACGGATTCATGGAATCGGGCTTGTATGTGATTACCGTGTTTTTCAAATCGTCGATGGATTTATATTTTCCGCTGGTTTTAATCGTGAAATTCGTTTCGCCCGAAGTAATCGTTCCGCCCGAACTCTGAATGTTCTGCGCGCCGATCATCTGTGCAATCGTAGAAATCGAAAGTCCGTACGCTTCAAGACGGTCGCGGGGAATGTCTACGTTGACGGATTCTTCCCTTCCGCCGATAACCGTAGCCGAAGCAACTCCGTCAAGCTGTTCCAGTCGCGGCTGAACCGTATCTTCCGCAATCGTACGCAGTTCTTCAGGAGTCAGGACGCCTTTTACCGCCACTGTCATAATGGGCATCATGGACGGGTCGAGTTTTATGGTAATGGGAGTGTCCGCATCGTCAGGAAGCCATCCGCGCACTATGTCGATTTTGTCGCGAATTTCTCCTGCCGCCGTATCCAGATTCGTTCCGTAATCGAATTCCAGAATGATTATGCTTGCACCCGACTGGGACGTGGATTTCATGGTTTTCAGTCCGCTCAATCCCGAAAGCGAACTTTCCATGATTCGCGTAAGGCTCTGTTCCACTTCTTCCGGGCCCGCGTTGGAATAACTTGTGTAAACCACCATGTAGGGAAGATTCATGTCAGGATACATATCCACCGGCATGTCGAATATGCAGAAAATTCCCATTAAAACCGCCGTAATGAAAATCAGCAGCGTCGTTACGGGTTTGTTTACGCATTTTTCAGATAAAGTCATGATTTCGTTCCTCTTGAAAAATTTCGTGCAAAAAATCGAACCGTCATTCCGGCTGCGAAACTGAAACGACTTTCACCCGTGAATCATCGCTTAAAAGTGACTGTCCCTTTACGATGATGATGTCGTCCTTTTTTAATCCCGACTGAATTTCCGTCCGGTTGTCTACCGTAAGCCCTTCCCGCACGCCGATCATCTGCACGGTTGCCTTTCCGCCTGCTTCCACGGTTCCGCGGGTAACGAAAATGTACGGCTTTCCGTTGCGGTAAACGATTGCCGTGGACGGAACTACTACTGCGTCTTCAATTACATCAGTTATAAGACGAACCCTTGCGTACATTCCTGCACGAATCCTGGAATCCGCGGGCTCAATTTTCAGTTTGACTAAAAGCGTACGGCTTGCAGTGTCCAGAACCGGCGAAACTTCAAAAACCCGCGCAGAAAATTCCACTCCCGGGTACGCGTCAAAAGTTACCACCGCCACCTGATTGTCGGAAATACGGCTCACGTACCGTTCTGCCACGTTGATTTTTATCTGCAGTTCTTCCGTATCGCTTACCTGTGCCACGGAATACATCTGTGAAACCATTGTTCCCAGCGTCGGCGGAAAGGAAGTGATTCGTCCTGCAATGGGCGACTTTACGGGGCTTTCGCTGTAATTCATGCCGGGCAGACTGGGGTCAACGTACGCAATAATCTGTCCTTTTTTTACTGAATCGCCCACGGAAACAAGAATCCGCGAAATTTTTCCCGAAGCATCAGGATGAACGTCTACCGCAGAAACCGACGAAACGTCTCCGCCGAATTCCAGATAATTGTCCAGATTTCCCTGACGTACGACCTGCGCATTCACTGCATAAACCGATTCAGCGTCTTCATCAGAAGCAGCCGATTTTTTCTTTCCGCAAGAAATGAATGCTGCCGATGACAGTGCAATCAAAAAAAACAATGCTTTTTTTACCGATTTTTTCATTTTTTTTCTCCCGCAAAATTTATTTTGTCCTTAAATTCGTGTTTAAAATCTGTTCCAGATCCAGAAGCGCCGAAATGTAGTTGAATTTCTGGCTTGCAAGACCGAGTTTCGCCTGATTCAGCTGATTTTCCGCGTCCCTTACGTCCAGAAGTTCCGTGCGTCCGTTGTTGTACGAACGAAGCGTCATGTCGTAGGAACGCTGTGCAAGGGAAATGTTCCGGCCCATTACGTCAATCTGCTGCCGTGCTTCCGTGAGTTTGTTTACCGCGGAAATTACGTCCATTTTCTGCTTTTCCTTAAGCGTTTCCCTGTTTACTTCAAGTTTTTCGATGTTTGCCTTCAAATCCTTTGCGTTCTGACGGTTTTTTGACCATGGAAGAAAGTTCGTCAAATCCCATCCGACCGTCAGGCTCAGCGAACCGTTGTCCACCCAGTCTCCGCCGAAAGGAAATCCGCCTTTGTCCGCGTCCAGAAAATCCGTGAGCATGGGCTGAAGACCGAAGCTTACGTTAAAGAACGGTGCATAAGTTCCGAGGTTCAGCGCAGAAAGGTTCATCTTCAACTTTTCCAGATTCCGTTCGATGTTCTGAATGTCCAGGTCGTTTTCGCCGTAACTTTCGATTAAAGTGCGCGCATCCACGTCCACGAATTCCGTTTCAATGGAGCCGGAAAGTTCAATTTCAGTGCCCACCGGAAGTCCGAGCAGAAACGCAAAACTATCGAACTGCTGCTTCAGTTCCCGCTGGTCTTTTTCCACGTCAGGAATTTTGTTCTGATACGTAACCTGCGCCTGAAGCATGGCAATTTCCGGCACCAGACCGTTTTTAAAATTCGTTTCCGACTGAACTGCGCGGCTTCTGGCATTCTGCAAACTCGTCTGCTGAATCTTTAAATTTTCCTGCTGAAGCAGAAGTCCGTAAAAAAGTTTCTGCACGCTCGCTTTCGTTTCCTGAACGCTTTTTTCGTAACTGATTTTGCCGATTTCGTAGTCTTTTTTTGCTGCACGAATCTGCTGGATGCTCGCCAGGGTAAACGTCCAGTCCACGGAAAGTCCTGCCATTCCCGTCCATTTCATGCTTTCAGTTTCTTC
>CAZACA010000062.1:0-7342 GCA_964483515.1 uncultured Treponema sp. | reverse complement strand
TCGTAAGCAGGCTGTTCGTCAAATCGTTCTGACGGTTCAGCGTGCCGGTTAATTTTACGTCGGGCAGAAGGACATTCCATCCGTTGTTTCCCGCGCGCCTTGCAATTTCCAGGTCGATGTCGGCGGTTTTCAGCGTCCGGCTGTTTTCCATGGCGTACTCCACCGCTTCGTCCACCGTAAGAACCGTTTTCCGTGCGTCCTGCTCATGATTTTCTTCCGCAAACAGAAAAATTGCCGAAAAAGCCAGAACTGCGCGCAAAAATTTACTTCTGCAACAAAACATTCGTTTTCCTCCCGATTTTTTATTTTTCATCGAATTCAACTCCTTTTTCCATCATAAAAAAAATTTTTTTCAGCGATTCATGCATTTCTTCTTCCGATTTTTTTTGAATTTCGTTGTGAACGAGCAGAAAAACCGGAATGTAGCAGATCCAGGAAAAAATCGCTTCGTCCACGTTCAGAAAATCCGCGCCCAGATCAGGAATTTCCAGAAGAATGTCCGAATTCCGCAGGAACGTGTAAAAATCCACGAAAATTTCCGCACCGCTTTCGTTTATGAACATGTTATTCTGCACCTGAAACCAGCGGAAAACAAAAATCATTTCCTTCCGGTTCAGAAAATATTCCAGCTGCGTTTCCATAATCACGTAAACGATTTCCGCCGGCGACGAACATTCCGACATATTCTGCCTTATCCGCAGAAAAAGCTGTTCGTATTCCTTTTCCATCAGCGAAAAAATCATCTGATTTTTGGACGAAAAATTCGTGTAAAGGCTGCTTTTTGCAATTCCGATTTTTTTTGCCATGGAATCAATCGTTATGTTGAAAGTTCCTTCTTCCGCGATAATCGATGAAGCGGCCTTGAGCACACGGTCGACCTTTGCAGTTTCCTTTTCGCGGCAAAATTCGTCCAGATGCAGGAATTTTTCAGCAGTAAGCGGAGAAACGTCGTGATTCAGCCCTTTCCGCAGAAAAACCGAAAGCTTCCGTGCAAAATCGCTGCTTTTTTCCGCGGAATCCGCTGCATTTTCCGCCGAAAGGGAATAATCCCGCGCCACCTGAAACAGAATTCCCGTTCCTGCAAAAAAAACTGAATGGAGTTCGTCCTGACACGGAAGAAATTCCGCATCGAAAAAAGTTTCACCGGCGGAAAGCGATTTGATTCTGTCGATTTTCATGAAAAACGCATCGAACGAATATTTTGACGCGTTGGAAAGATGATAATAAAGGTATTCCTTGTGGGCGCAGAAAATAATCAGGATGACTTCAAAAACTGATTTTTCAGGATTTTTTGCCATGGTTCCGCGGATTGATTCAGAAATTTCCACGGACATTTTTCTGAACATGCAGTCTTCCAGTTCTCCGCGGCTTTTAAAATGCCTGTAAATTGCCGGTTTCGTAATTCCCGCGCGCAATGCGATTTTTGAAAGCGGAATTTTTTCGTAAAGGATTTTGTCATAAAATGAAAACGCCGAAGAGATTATTTTTTCCCTGGTTAAATCCTCTTTGTCTGCCATCATCTTTCCTTTTGTTACCGATTATTCGGTAACTGAAAGAGAATGTACAAACAAGCCGAAGAAAAGTCAACAAGTTCCGGCTGAATTTTTGTGAGAGTTTTACAATATCCGCGGAATTTAAGCAAGCGTGCAGAAAAAATCGGCGGAAAAGCAGAAAAAAAGCCGGAACAAACGAGGGTTCATCTGTTCCGGCAGGGTTGGGTTTATTTTTCAATCGTTAAAACGGATTATCGTTTCAGGCCCAGAACGGTTTCCAGCATGGAGTCGCCGGTCTGAATGGTTTTTGCGTTTGACTCGAATCCGCGCTGGGTTACGATCATGTCGGTGAGCTGTTCGGTTAAATCCACGTTTGACATTTCAAGCGTTCCGGAAAGCATGCTTCCCTTGCCCTGAGTTCCGCTTTCGCCGATGTTCGCCATGCCTGAGTTGATGGATTCCGCGTAAGTGTTGTCGCCTTTCTTTTCAAGTCCGCCCTGGTTCGTAAACGATGCCATTGCCACCTGTCCGATTGTGCGCACTGAACCGTTGGAATAAACGCCGGTAATTACGCCTGACTGGTCGATTTTGAAATTGTCCAGATAACCCAGTTTGTAGCCGTCCTGATAATTCGCCTTCGTGGTGGATTTTGACGCTGCCTGGGTAATCGTGTTTTCCATGGAACCGATTGTGCCCAGATTCAGGTTGAACGTCTGCCGGTAAGGATTTCCGTCTGCGTCTGCATTTGAATCCGCTACGGTGTACGAAGTCTGTAAAACGATTTCGCCTTCTTCGTTGGACTGATTTCCTGCGCTGTCGGTTACGGAAAGAAGTTTTCCCGTGTTGTCGAAATTCAGCGTGTAGGTGTTTTCAAGTCCGTCCGTCGTGCCGAATCCGATCCGTGTCTGCGTAAATTCCGCGTTATCCGGATCAACGTTTACGGTTACAGTCCACTGATTGGGGTTGCCCGGAACTTTCGCGAAATTCATCTGAACCTGATGCGGATTTCCGTAAGTGTCGTAAATGTCGATTTCAGTCTGCCACGTGCCTTCGAGAACCTGATCCTGGGTGGGATTTTCAGGAATTTCCGGCGTGTTTTTGTTCAGGTTGCAGAAATAACGTACGTTTTCGGTTGCTTTCGGCGGGTCTTTCTGTCCGACGGGAATCACCAGATCCGTGGGCGTTGCTGAAGTCCGTACAATCTGACGGCCGTTTGCTTCTTCTGCCATCCAGCCCTGAACGCGAAGTCCGTTTGCAGGATTTACGAGGGTTCCGTTGGAATCCGTGCCGAAAACTCCTGCGCGGGAATAAAAAGTTTCGTCGCCGTTTTTAAGCACGAAAAATCCGTTGCCCTGAATCGCCAGATCCGTAGTGTTTCCGGTCGTCTGCAAATTTCCCTGGGTGAAAATCGTGTCAATCGTCGCCACGCTCATTCCAAGTCCGACTTCCTTCGGGTTTACGCCGCCCACTTCTTCCGTAGGACGAGCCGCACCCGTAATCTGCTGGCTGATCATGTCCTGAAAAGTTGCACGGCCTTTTTTGAATCCGTAAGTGTTTACATTGGAAATGTTGTTTCCAATTACGTCCATTTTTGTCTGGTGGTTCTGCAAGCCCGAAACGCCTGCATAAAGTGATCTCATCATGTCTTTACCCTCTTTCGATGATTTTTGTCGGTGTGCAACCCAACTGAATTTAGTCTCCGTACACGGCAGAAATCTGTTTCATGTCGTAGTACATGTTGTTTATCTTTACCTGCGGATTCTGTCCGTAAGTAACTGCTTCCACTACTCCGGTGGTGATGGTGTCTCCCAGCGAAACGTCAACCGTTTTACCGATTGTAGCCACGGCCTGGGACGAAACCAGCATGGAATTCATTTTGGCGAATTCCTGATTCATGTTGGTCATCTGTTCCAGCGAACTGAACTGAGCCATCTGCGCGATGAATTCAGTGTTTTCCATGGGCGAAGTGGGATCCTGATTTGAAAGCTGCGTAATGAGCAGTTTCAGGAAATCGTCCTTTCCCATTTCGTGCTGAACTTTTCGTCCTTCCACCGTAATCGATTTGTTGAATGAATCCACCTGCATGTTGAGTTTTGCCATTTCCTGGTCGCTCAAATGCGTGTTCAACTGAATTCCGTCCATTTCTATCCCCCGTAAATTAAATTACTACGCTGAATTTCCGCTCATCCGAATTTCCGTATGAAAATTCTTCCGCCGGATTATCTTCCGCACCTGAAGACGCATAGTCCCCGTAAGTCCTGCCGGAAAAAAACCGTTCGCTGCTTTCCTGATGTCCGCCCTGGGAAAATCCCGAAGAAGTTTCCGCGTAACTTAAATTAAGCGACGCATTTTCAAATCCGCTTTCCCTGAACGCCTGCCGAAGACTGTCCAGATTCTGCCTGAACGCTTCAAACGCCTCCCTGCTGTGAACGGTAATCTGTCCCGTAACCACATTATCGGAAAGATGAAGATTTATCTTAACGTTTCCGAGCGATTCGGGCTTTAAAAACATATTTATCGAACCGGAATCGTTGTCGCGAAGGAGAATGTTTCCTGCCTTTACGAAATCCGGTGCATTCGCCTGAATCTGCTGGGAAAGCATCTGCTGAAACGAAGAACCTGCCGAAGAAGCCGCCTGGTCGTTCGCCGAAAGGATGTCCTGCCGCGCATTTTCCGAAAGGGAAAGTGAAAAATCCAGGCTTTCCGCGCCGTTTTCGCCGTTCATTTCCAGATTTTCCTTAAACGCTGCAATTTTTTCTTCCACGGAACGCTCGTCCGTCACCGTAAAAATGTTCTGAAAAAGATTCGGAGCGTCCTTTGAAACGGTTTTTCCGTCCTTTAAAAGCGAAAGTTCAAAAAATTCCTTCTTTTCGTCAGATTTTTTTTCCGCGTGAACGTCCTGCACCACGTTTTCGCCCTGAATTTCCGCGGCAAACGATACCGTCTGAATCAAATTTTCCGCCTGATTTTCCGCCGGCCGTGGTGATTTTTTTTCAGACTTCAGCTGATTAAGGTCAAAATTTTCCGCGGTTTCAATTTCCGCCTGATTTTCCTGAGGAATTTCCGCGAATGAAACGAAATTTGCGTCCGTAATTTCTGCTTCCGTAAAAATATTTTCCGCCTGCACACCGATTTTTTCCGCCTGAGGATTTTTTTCCTGAATCACGGTGAAATTCGCCAGAAACTGCGCGCTTTCCGCTGAATTTTCCGTCAGATTTTCCGCCGGATAATTTTTCTGCTCCAGGGGAATTTTTTCCTGAAGGAAATTTTTCATGGTCAGAAGGTCGTCTTTTTCTTCCGCAGCAATTTTTTTGAATGCAGCAGGCAGAACGCTTTCGTCCTGAATTTTTTCAGCCGGAATTTCGCCCGCAGTTTCTTCCCCGGGAACACGATTTTCGGTCTGCGTAATTTTTTCGCCCTGATTTTCCCTGATTTTTTTTGCGGCAGGAACGTTTTTTGACGCGGATTTTTCCTTTGACGCCGATTCCACCATATCCCTGAACGAAACTTCCTTTGCGCCCGCGTCTTTTTTTACGGCAGTTTTCCGCACGGTTCCGGACGGTTCAGTTTCCGCCTGATTGATTAAATTCAGATTCAAAGCCTGCATAACGCCTCCGTTTTTTTTCACCGACGCTGCAAGCTTAAAAATCTAGTTGATGGAAAGCGGTTTGTTTGCCATTTTGCGCGAAATTTCCGCAGCCCTGTCGCTTGGCATAAGGGAAAGCCAGTACGCAACGGTGGAAGATTCCCCGGAAGCAGCAGCAATTTCATCGGCACGGCGCAGAACGTCGATTACGTCCTGATCATCCATGGCAACAAGAATTCCCACTGCACTTTTTGGCGGCATACCGTTCAAGTTTGCAACGATCTGTTCGATGTTTACGTTTCTATCATCGTACTTTTTTACGAGATTATTAAATGTTTTTTCGCGTTCTGCCTGACTTTTTTCCTTGTCTTCAAGTTCCTGGGCTACCTGTGCGTTTGCGTCTTCCTGCAATTTTACGTCGGCTTCACGTTTGGCGAGTTCTTCCGTGCGGATGTCGAGGGCTTCCAGTCTTTTCGCGAATCTGTCGTTGTCCAGGTCGGCTTCCACCAGTCCCTTTACTGACGATGACGAAACTGACGACTGGGGCGAAAGTCCGATGGCTTTAAAAAGCGGCGCGAAAGATTTTTTTGCGTGAATGATTCCCAGATAATCGAACCATAACAGTCCGAATAAAACAAGAATTACAATGAGAATAATCAGAAGTATAGATTTTCCTAAAACTTTTACGTTCGACATATTTCCACCCCACCCAATTATCGGAAATTAAACAAAAAAGATAAAAGTTTTTTAAAAAAAAGCGACGGAAAGCAGAATTCCGCCGCAAAAATTTATTTTATGAGTCCGCCGATGGCAGTTCCGAGGGTAATGTCGTTGTCACGGCTGATGATTTCAAAATAAAGTCCGCGTTTTTTTATGAGGACTTCTTCCAGATAGCCCAGGACGCGCTCCTTTACCTTGAAAGTCTTGAAAAATGAAGTTCCGTTGCACAGAATGCAGACCGGTTTTGACGCATTTTTTCCTTCGCCGCTTTTTATTACGCACGCCGCCAGAATCGAACTTGCCATCCGCGCACATCGTTCCACCAGGGCATCCAGAATCTGAAAAAGAATGTCGTAGTCTTCGTCCGTAGCCTTTTCCGCCATGATTTTTCCCAGTTTTGACGAACCGGAATAAGGCGCATGAAGGAACGAATCCATTTCAATCTGCGTAAGGGAATCGATTTTTTCCAGTGCCTCCGAAACTTCCGCGGAAAAAATTTTTTCCCTTCCGGCTGCGGTAACGGCTTCAAAAGCAAGGGGTCCCATGTACGCGCCCGAACAGAGTTTTTCCATGATTCCGGTTCCGGGTTTTTCGCTTTTTTTGTCCAGCAGAACGTCAAAATCGCTCCGGGGAACTTTGTCGAATTTGCCCGATTCGCAGTTAATTATCTGCGTCTTTAAATTCGCGTATTCCGCCGAAGATTTCTGAATGTACGCCGAATTCATTCCCGTGCCCAGAATGAATCCCACGTAAGACGAATATTTCATGCCTTCGTCAGGATTCGCCGCGCCCGCCAGAAGTGCCGAAACAGTATCGTTCAAAAGCGAAATGTGCAGGTCGTTTTTCCAGCCGTTTTCCTTAAGCACCCTGTAAAGTTCCGCGCCGATGAACGAACCTTCCACCTGGGGCGCCTTGACTTCCTTTGAAAAATTGATGAGTTTTCCGTCGCCGTTTTCCTGAATTTCCACGGGATACGAAAAACAGAAACCGATGTTGCTCGATTTGTCCTTTAAATGCTCCAGATTTTTTGCAACCTGATCGAAAAATTCGGCTTTGGAAAGTTCGCGTTCAATTCCGGGCATTTTCGTTTTTTCCAGAAAATCGATGGACGGATTTCCCTTCTGGTCGAACGTTACAAGGCACGAACGGAAATTTGTTCCGCCTGCATCGATGACGATTACGTTTTTGCCGGCTGCCGTTTCGGACGGAGGATTCAGATACGTTTTTATCATGTCTTCGCCCGAAGGTCTTCCGCACAAACCTTCGTTCATATCAAAAAGCATGGATTCGACTACCGTGTCGATGTCCTGATGATGGTTGAAATTGTGCCGGCTCAAAAATGCCGCCGCTTTGTGGTTCATATGAACTCCTGAAAAAAAGATTGAAGAATGCAACGCAATCCTTGTAATGCAACATTATAAATGAAAAGGGGCGGTTGTGGCAAAGTTTTTTTTCTTCCTTTCGCGGAAGCGACGATTTTTTTTTTGTTTGCACAAATTCCTTTTTGCGATGATTTCGCGCTGATTTTTTTTGCAAAATGCCT
>CAZACA010000061.1:0-10984 GCA_964483515.1 uncultured Treponema sp. | reverse complement strand
GCGCAACGGAAGAAAAAAACAAAATTGCATAAATCATCGATTTGAAATACAATGAGCCATTCTTTTTTTTCACGGGTTTCAAATGCTTTTTTACCTTGCCTTTAAAAATATCGTTTCGCGGAAAAGTTCGGCGGTGATTGTGCTTTTCATTTCCTTTTCCATAATGCTGATGGTCGTGGTCAATTCGATTTTTGACTGCACGGAAAACGGAATCGAAAAAGTTTTTTCCCGAAGTTTTACCGGCGATTTTGCGATTTTTCCCAAAAGCGATTATTCCATGAGTCTTTTCGGCGATGAAACTCCCGTCACGGGAAATTTGACGCAGATTGATACGCTGGTTTCTTACAACGATTTGCGCTCTTTTCTGGAATCGAATCCGAAAGTCGAATCGCTGGTTCCGCAGGTTACGTGTTTTTCTGCCATGGAATTCGGCGGATCGGGCAAAATTCCCGTTTATCTTTTCGGTGTGGACGGCGTTTCCTACGTGAAATCAATGTCGGCAATAAAAATTCTTCGCGGCGAACCGTTTCCTTTTCCTGAACGCGGCTGCATGATTTCGGCTCATTACGCGGAACTTACCGGCGCGGATCTGGGCGACACGATTCAGTTTACGGTTGTTGACGGACCCACTTTCAGAATTCGTGCGGCGAAAGTTTACGCGGTTTACGATTACGAAATTCAAAGCGACACGCTGGACAAAATCGTTCTGGTGGATTCCGTTACGGCGAAACAGCTTCTGGACATGAGCGAATCGGTGGCGGAAGATTATTTCATCGATGAAGAAAAAACGTCGCTTCTGGACGAAGACATGGATTCGATTTTTGACGATGCGGAAGACGTGGATCCGGTTTTTTTCGATGAAGAAATTCCGTCAGAAAATTCCGCGGAAAAAAATGAACTGAACGAATCGTTCGCGTCAAGTTCGTCATGGAATTTTTTGATGTGCAATTTGTCCCGCGGAACGAACGCAAAAAAAATCATCCGTGCACTGAATAAAAATTTTAAAAAGCGTGACCTGCCCCTTCGTGCGGTGGACTGGCGGACGGCTGCGGGAAGCACGGCACTTTATCTGTACTGGATGCGCATAATTTTTAACGCCGGCGTCATCGTAATTCTGGCGTGCGGATTCATCATCATAAACAATACGCTTGTGGTGAACGTCCTGAACCGGACGCAGGAAATCGGAACGCTCAGGGCGGAAGGTGCATCGCGGATTTTTGTGTCGCTTCAGTGCATGATCGAAACTTTTCTGCTTACGATTACGGCAGGAATTCTCGGATGCATTCTGGGCGCGTTCTGCGATTTTTTGATTACGAATGCACACATCGTATTTAAAAATTCGTTCATACGGCAGCTTTTCGGCGCGGAAACCCTTTCGGTTCATGCTTCGTTTTATGCGCTTTTAAAGGCGATGATTCTTTCGGTTCTTCTGGGATTTTTGGGCTGGATTTATCCCGTGCGGACGGCGCTTTCAGTAAATCCGGTGCAGGCGATGCAGGGAGGAGTCTGATGCTTTTAAAAATTTCGGTGCGGTCGCTTTTAATGCGGTGGAGGCAGTACATTTCGCTGCTTTTTGTCTGTGCGCTTGGTTCGGGCGTGTCGCTTTTTGCGCTTTTTTTAATCAACGGAATGCTCCGTTCCCTTTCCACGAAGGCGAAAATTTATTACGGCGGCGATTATCAGTTTGTGGGCGGACTGAACGATTTGTCTTTCGGCGATTACAGAAATTTCGTGACGAAAATTGAATCGGTTTTCGGCGGAAAGGCAGTCGTTTCTCCCCGGTTCGATTTTGATGCAGCGTCATCGGCGATTTATTTTGAAGGCGTGGGAGTCAGGCAGCGGATTATAAAGGGCGTGGATTTTGACCGCGAAAAAAAACTTTTTGAAAAATTTAATTACGTGGACGGAAGCGCAGAAAAAATGGCAGGAACAAACGGCGTCCTTCTTTCGGATAAAATTGCGCAGATGCTTGAATGTTCCGTGGGCGATCAGGTAACGCTCATGCTCAGGACGGCGCAGGGCTACACGAATACGGTTCAGCTTGTGGTAAAGGGAATTTTTCTGGACAGTTCGGTTTTCGGATTTTACACTTCCTACATGGATCTGAATTTTTTGCAGAAAGCGTACTGCATTCCGGAATTTTACGCGAACCGGATCGGAATTTTTTTTGACGGCGATTCACCTTCTTCCGCGGATGACGCAAAATTTCAGAAACTTCTGGAAGCGAAATTCGATATGTTCCGCATGGTAAAGGACAAATACATTTTTTACGACCAGCTTCTTTCGGGACGGCTGGGGGAAAAATACGCGCTGATTCCCCTTTACGCAAACATGAAGGAACTGCAGGTGGTAATCGACGCCATAAAAGTGATTGCGCTTTTTGTAATCGTTACGCTCATTGCCATAATCGTCATCGGAATAAGCAGCACGTATCGCGTAATCGTCATGAAGCGGATTAACGAAATCGGAATTTTTAAAGCCATCGGAATGGAGAGGCGGTCGGTGCTTCTGCTTCTGCTTTCCGAGGCGTCTGCACTTCTGGTTGCCGGATGCATTTTCGGGCTTCTGCTTTCCTTCGGATTTTGCCGCGTAATTGAAAAATTTAATTTTCTTTCGATTCCGGCGTTCAATATTTTTTTAACCGACGGAATTCTTCTGCCCGCTCCCACGATTTTTCATGTTGCGCTGATTTTTTGCGTGGTGACTGTAACTACGATTTTTGCAGTCTTGTTTTCGGTTCAGACTGCCATAAAAATTACTCCGGTTCAGGCGCTTGCCGTAACGGAATGATTTTGCAAAGGAGGAAATTTTGAAAAAGATTTTTGCAGCGATTTTTGTCCTGGTTTCCGGAATTTTTTTCGCATCGGCTTATTCCGACGAAGAACTTTTAAAACTCGCCCAGGAAAATACGGCTTTCTACGGAAAGGATTTTAAAGGATTTTATTCCCTGGTGCACGAAAAACCCGGCGAAGGAAAAAGCGTAACTGATGCCATAATGTACCGGCGTGACAGCGAAAGCAAATGGACGATTTTAATTACGGGCCCTGCAAAGGACAAGGGAAAAGGTTACCTTCAGTTCGACGGAAACATCTGGTTTTACGACCCTGCCGACCATCGTTTTACGTTTACGAGCGCGCGGGACAAATTTCAGAACACGAACGCAAATAATTCGGATTTTGCACCGCAGTTTTATCATCGCGACTATTCGATTTTTTCCGCGGAAGATGCCATGCTGGGAAAACTCGACTGCCGGAAATTCGTCTTAAAGGCAAAAGTTGAAAACGTAACTTATCCCGAAGTGCACATCTGGGTTACAAAAGACGACGGACTTGTGCGCAAAAAGGAAGATTATTCCCTTTCGGGGCAGAAACTCAGGACTTCAGCCGTGCCTTCCTATCAGGTCGTTCAGGACGGAAGCGCAAGACATTTTATTCCCGTAAAAATGCTCATTACTGACAATCTGCGCGGAAAAAAAATCGACGGAAAAGTTCAGTATGAAAAAACGCAGGTTACCATTTCCAACATTACTTTTTCCGTTCTGGAAAATTCCGTTTACACCAAGCCTTACCTGGAAATGATGAGCGAAAAATGAAGTTAAAGGCGTTTTTTTTTGTTGCAGCATTCTGTTTTTTTTCTGCGGAAATTTCTGCCCTGAGTGAATTTGATTCTGATTCGGCTGATTCCGCGGAAATTTTTTCCGGTGATTCAGGCGATTCTGACGACGACGATTTCGATTCGGTTTTTGACGATTCCGCAGACATTCAGGTGGAACAGTCCGACGCTTCGGCTTACGTCGATTCCCGGAGCAAACTTGCGCTGAAAATCGGTGATTCGGTTCCGCTGAAATTTTCGGGCTCGCTGGACACAAGTCTGGGATTTTATCTGACGCGGCTCCAGAAAGAAGAAAGTTCCGGCAGAATTTCTCCGTCCGCGTACTTTGATTTTACGAATTATCTGAATTTCGTGGCGAAAATCGACAGAAATCTTTCGGTGCGGGGCGTGACTTACGTTTATTTTCCGCCGGTGGGTGCATCAAATGCGTCCATAAAACTCAGTTCCCTTTATTTTGATTATCTGGTTTTCGACAGGATTTACATTACTGCGGGAAAAAAATCTACCACATGGGGATACACGCGGCTTTTCAGCGGAGAAGATGCATACAGCCTTTATTCCGACAAAAATTACAATCAGCTGACTGACGACGAAAAGGAAGCGGCGCGGAAAAAAATCGAAAATCAGGGATTTCTGTACACGAACGTTTTAAGCGACAGCAGCAGCGGCGTTTCGGGAATCGTGCGGATTCCGTTCTGGACGGGCGAAATTTCGGGCGTAGTTCTGTACAAGGGAAGCGACACGGAACCGACGGCTTCATCGTTAATCGGCGCGGCATCGGTGGAATTTACGCTTTTTCATGCAACGTTCAATTTTTTCGGGCGGAAAGACGAAGGCTCAGGCAAAAGCGTTCCGTTGACTGCGGGCGTGGAAGCAAAACGGACTTTCTGGGGCACGGACGTTTATGCTCAGGGAATCGGCAAGCTGAACGAAGAAAAAAACGATTTTTCAAAAATGGTTTTCACCGGCGGATTTTACAGAATCTGGGACGGACACGATCCGAATTTCGGGCTGAATTTTGAAATTCAGGATTCGTACAATAAGGAACTGGGCAAAAACAGCTGCAGGACGTATCTGGACATGGGACTGAAGCGGCTGGGCAAAAATCACGACATGAAAATTGCGCTTTCCTGGCAGCACATCATAAAAAGCGACAACAATGACGAAAAAAGCGGAATCGTCAAATTCGGTTTCGCGAAATCAGGACTTTTTCCCCACGCCACATGGAACAACGGAATCGAAGTGAAATATCATCCAAAGGACGAATCCTACGCCAGCGCGATTTATTCCGTGCGGTTCGGTTCGTACATTTCGATTTCCGCGGATTACTGATTTTACGCGCTTAAAATTTTTCCGTCGGAAATTTTTATTACGTGATTCGCCATGTCCACGATTTTTTTGTCGTGAGTGGAAAAAATAAATGTTGTTTTTAATTCGCGGTTAAGTTTCTGCATGAGCTGAAGAATCTGGTCGCCGTTTTTTGAATCAAGGTTTGCGGTGGGTTCGTCGGCTAAAATAACAGGTGCTTTTGTTACCAGTGCGCGGGCTATGGCAACTCTCTGCCGCTGACCGCCTGAAAGTTCGGACGGTTTGTGATTTTTCCACGCGGAAAGTCCCACCGTGTCCACCAGAAAATCAATCCATTCGTCCATTTCTTTTTTTGTCATGGATTCCGTGGCAAAAGATGCGCCCAGTGTCAACGGAAGGTTTACGTTTTCGCGGACGTTCAGCACCGGAATCAGATTAAACGTCTGAAAAATAAAGCCCAGATTTTTCCGGCGGAGGGAAGTGAGTTTCCGGTCAAGGGAAGCAGAAAGGCGCGCGGAAGCAGAAAGATGCGTGTTTTCGTAAATGTTCGTTCCGTTCAGAAAAAGTGTTCCGCCTGAAGGCAAATCCACCAGACCGATTATGTTTAAAAGCGTAGATTTTCCTGAACCGGACGGCCCTGAAATCGCAGCAAAATCGCCTTTTTCTATGCAGAACGACGCTTCGTCCACGGCTTTTACGGTTACTTTGTCCATCTGATAAATTTTTGAAATTCCTTTCAGTTCGATAACGTTCATGGCGGCATGATAGTAAAAATGACGCAAAAAATCCATAGTTCCGCGGAAATTCGTTCACTTGAGCAAAAAACTCACGGTCGCTATAATGAGCCAATTTATTTTTTTTGAGGTACTTTATGTCAGACGAAGTTCGAGTTCGATACGCCCCCTCCCCAACAGGAATGCAGCACATCGGCGGAGTAAGAACGGCACTTTTCAATTATCTGTATGCGCGTTCAAAGGGCGGAAAATTTATTCTGCGGCTGGAAGACACTGACCGCACGCGATTCGATGAAAAATACGTGAAAAATCTGTACGAAACCATGGCATGGCTGGGAATCGACTGGGACGAAGGCGGCGAAAAGGGCGGCGAATACGGACCGTACGTTCAGAGTCAGCGGTTCGACCTGTACAAAAAATATGCGCAGGAATTGGTTGAAAAAGGCGAAGCGTATTACTGCTTTTGCGACGCTGAACGGCTGGAGCGAATCCGGAAAATTCAGACTGAAAACAAAATGCCCCCCGGATACGACAGAAATTGCCGACATCTGACTGCTGAAGAAGTGCAGGCAAATCTTTCCGCGGGAAAACCATATGTTATCCGCTTAAAAGTTCCGCTGGAAGGCAAAACGAAATTTTCTGACAAACTTCTGGGCGACATCGAATGGAACAACGAAGACATTTCGCCGGATCCGGTTCTGCTTAAAAGCGACGGATTTCCCACGTATCACCTGGCAAACATTGTGGACGATCACCTGATGAAAATTTCTCACGTAATGCGCGCCCAGGAATGGATTCCTTCTACGCCATTGCACGTACAAATGTATAGGGCTTTCGGCTGGGAGCATCCCGAATTCTGTCATCTGCCCATGGTAAACGGAAGCGACGGAAAAAAACTTTCAAAACGCCACGGTTCCACATCGCTGAACGAATTCCGCGCACGGGGATATCTGCCCGCAGCCATCATAAATTACGTTGCACTTCTGGGCTGTTCGTATCAGGACGGAAAGGACGTTTATTCCCTTGAGGAACTTGCCGCAGATTTTAAACTTGAGCATTTGAACAAGGCGCCTGCCGTTTTCGACTACAAAAAACTGGAATGGTACAACGGAATTTACATCAGAAATTTAAGCGATGAAGAACTTTTGAAGTGGACGCTGCCTTTCATTACGGGGACGGGGGATGCCGCGCTGGAAATAAATCCCGAAAATCCGCAGCCAAAACCGAAAGTCGGAAGCGAATATTCAGGAATCGGAATGGACGAAAGCGGAAATTTGTACTGCATCGATAAAACCATACAAATGTCTGGTGAAGAAATCCGCGGAAAATTGCTGGAACTCATGCCGCTGATAAAAGAACGCCTGCATTTTTTGACGGATTCCGCGGAAATGGTTCGGTTTTTGTTCACCGAGCCGAAAATTCCTGAAAAAAGCGAAATCATTCCAAAAAAACTCGACGAAGAAAAAACGAAGGCAGTGCTGCAAAAGGCGAAAATTTTCGTTTCGGAAATCTTCGGAATGAGCCACGACGATGCGGAAAATCTGGCAAAAAAATACGCGGAAGAACTGGGCGTAAAACTGGGCGACTTCATGATGCCCGTGCGGATGGCAGTGACCGGAAGCCGAATTTCGCCGCCGTTAATCGGTTCCATCTGGATTCTGGGCAAGGAAAAAGCCGTTTCGCGCGTGGAAAAAACGCTGTCGATTTTTTAATGCATTTGTTGCGCAGAAAATTTTTTTGTGCAGCAGATTTCGCGTCAGAAGCCGAAATTCCGCAGGAGGAAGCGTAAATTTTTTTTGCAGAATTTCGGTGCGGAAAATCGATTTTTTAAAAAAATCAAACATCGTTTAGAGAAAAAAAATCATATTGACAATAAGCCCTATAAGTTTATAATTATGCAAAAATTTACTTCGGAGTGTATAAAAATGCAATTTATAGACGGCGGGGTTACGGCTCCCCAGGGATTTACTGCGAACGGACTTTTGTGCCGCATAAAGGAAAATCGCACGAAAAACGATCTGGCGCTTGTTTTCAGCGAAAAAATCTGCAATTCCGCGGGACTTTTTACTCAGAATCGCGTTAAGGCGGAAAGCGTCAAGCTTACTCAGAAGCATCTGGCGGACGGAAAGGCTCAGGCTGTCATTGCGAATTCGGGAAATGCGAACGCGTGCACGGGAAATCAGGGGCGGCTGGCAGCGGAAAAAATGGCTGAACTTGCATCGGCGGAACTGGGCATAAAAAGCGATGACGTAATCGTTTATTCAACAGGTGTTATCGGTCAGCAGCTGCCGGTGGAAAAAATCGAAGCGAAAATCGGTGAACTGGCGCGCGGACTTTCAAAGGAAGGCCACAGGGAAGCGCGGACGGCAATCATGACTACCGACACTCATTTTAAAGAATGCGCGGTGGAAACTGAAATCGGCGGAAAAAAAATCAGAATCGGTGCAATGGCAAAGGGCAGCGGAATGATTCACATAAATTTGGGAACCATGCTCTGCGTCATGACAACCGATTGCGCAATTTCTTCGGCGATGCTGCAGAAGGCGCTGAAAAAATCCGCGGAAGGAACTTTTAACTGCGTTTCAATCGACGGCGACACTTCGACCAACGACAGCCTGACGATTCTGGCGAACGGCATGGCAGGAAACGCTGAAATTTCTGAAGAAAATTCGGATTTCGCGGAATTTCTTGATGCACTGAATTCGGTGAGCACGCAGATGGCAAAAAAAATTGCAGGCGACGGCGAAGGTGCAACAAAACTGATGGAATGCAACGTTTCGGGCGCGAAAGACGTGGAAACGGCACGGGGGCTGGCAAAAGCGGTCATCAGTTCAAGTCTGGCAAAGGCTGCGATTTTCGGAAGCGATGCGAATTTCGGCAGATTTTTGTGCGCCATGGGTTATTCAGGCTATTTTTTTAATCCGGACGAAACTTCCATCGAATTTGAAAGCGCGGAAAATTCAGAACGCACCGGTGCAACGGATTTTACGGGCGAACAGAAAGGCAGAAGGACGAAATTAAAGGTTTTTGAAAACGGTGTTCCGCTGGAATTCGACGAAAGCACGGCAAAAAAAATTCTTGGCGAATCAGAAATCAAAATCAACATTTCGCTGAAGGACGGTACGGCAGAAGGAACGGCGTGGGGCTGCGATTTGACTTACGATTACGTAAAAATCAACGGCGACTACAGGACGTAAGGAGTCATCATGGAAAAAAAATCGAACGAAATGGATCCGCGGCTCGACAACGCTCACTGGGCTGACGTTCTGGTGCAGGCGCTTCCGTATTTCAAGCACTGGGTCGGAAAAGTCGTGGTCGTAAAATACGGCGGAAATGCCATGCTGAACGAAGATTTAAAGCGTCACGTAATGGAAGACATCGTTTTGCTGAGTACCATCGGAATTCGCGTGGTTCTGGTTCACGGAGGCGGCCCTGAAATCAACGGAATGCTGAACCGGATCGGAAAGGAAAGCCGCTTTGTAAACGGTCTGCGCTACACGGATTCAGAAACGATGGAAATCGTGCAGATGGTTTTAACCGGCAAACTGAACAAGGACATTGTGGCGCTTCTGCTTCAGTACGGCGGTCGTGCGGTGGGATTAAGCGGCGTGGATTCGGGACTTTTAAAGGCGATAAAAATTCAGAAGGACGGCGAAGATCTGGGATTTGTGGGCGAAGTAACCGAAGTGAATCCTGAAATCCTTCAGTCGCTTCTGGAGCAGAATTTCATTCCGGTTGTTTCCACGGTTGCTCTGGGATGCGACGGCGACAACATCCGCTACAACATCAACGCGGACACTGCTGCGGCGAAAATTGCCGTGGCGCTTAAGGCGGAAAAATTCGTTCAGCTGACCAATGTGCCGGGCGTTTTAAAAAATGTGGACGACCCCAAATCGCTGATTCAGCGGATTCACATTAACGAAGTGGACAAATTCATTGAAGACGGAACCATTGCCGGCGGAATGATTCCAAAAATCGAGTGCTGCATTCTGGCGCGAAACGGCGGAGTTCCACGGACTCACATCATCGACGGACGCGTGCCGCATTCACTTTTAATCGAAATGTTCAGTGACCGCGGAATCGGTACCATGATTTACTGACGGAGGATTTTATGGGAAGCAAAAAAGTTTTAAATAATTACGGTTCGTTTGACGTGACTTTTAAAAGCGGAAAAGGCGCGGTGCTCACGGACATAAACGGAAAAAAATACATCGATTTTCTTTCGGGAATTGCGGTGAATTGTTTCGGCCACGGATTCAAACCGCTCGTAAAGGCAATTTCGCGTCAGGCAAAAAAACAGATTCACATCTGCAATTATTTTTTAAGCGATGCGGGCGTCAGGTATGCGGACGAACTTTTGTCGGCAACGGGATTCGACGGCGTTTTTTTCGGAAACAGCGGTGCGGAAGCAAACGAATGCGCAGTAAAACTTGCCAGAAAATTCGGATTTTTGTCGGGCGGAACAAAACGAAAAACCATCGTAACCCTTGAGCATTCCTTTCACGGACGGACTCTTGCCACGCTGACTGCAACCGGTCAGGACATTTTTCATCCCGAAGATTTTGCGCCGTACGTTCCCGAATTTAAAACCATCCGCGCCAACGATTTTTCTTCGCTGGAAAATGCTTTCGACGAAACGACTGCTGCGCTGATGATTGAATGCATTCAGGGCGAAGGCGGCGTCATTCCGTTAAAAAAAGAATGGATTCAGAAAGCCGCGGAAGAAGCACGAAAAGCCGGTGCAATCGTAATCTGCGACGAAGTTCAGACGGGCATGGGCAGAACGGGCAAACTTTTGTGCAGCGAACACTACGGAATTTTTCCCGAAGCCGTTACCCTTGCAAAAGGAATTGCGGGCGGAGTTCCCATGGGCGCGTGTCTTTTTCGCGGAAAGGCGAACGTCTTTAAAGCGGGCGACCATCAGTCTACGTTCGGCGGAAATCCTCTTGCGTGCAGTGCGGCGAGCGTGGTGCTGAAAAATCTTCTGGCAGACGGATTTTTGGATTCGGTTACTGAAAAAGGCGAATACATCAGGCAAAAAGTTGCATCGTGGAATTTTCCGTCGGTGGAAGAAATCCGCGGAATGGGGCTGATGATTGGAATTCAGGTGAATAAAAATCCGCTGGAAATCGAAAAAGAATGCCTCGCCGGAGGTCTGCTTTTTTCCACTGCCGGCAAAAACGTCCTGCGATTAGTTCCGCCGCTGAACATAACCTTCGCCGAAATCAACCGCGGTCTGGAAATTTTAAAGAAAGTCCTGTCCGTTCAGTAAAAACATCGCGCAGAAAAATTTGCAAAAAAACTATGCAAGAATTCAGCGTGACAAAATT
>CAZACA010000060.1:0-11127 GCA_964483515.1 uncultured Treponema sp. | reverse complement strand
AAAAAATCCTGCGCAACTAATTGCTCATTTTGCGTCATTTCGTCTTTAAAAAACGAATCGTTTGATGTAGTATTTTCGCGCGAAACAATTTTATTTTCGGAGGCGATATGAAAGTTTTGGTTATTGGCGGTGCCGGTTACATCGGAAGCCACGTGGTAAAGGAACTGATGAAAAAAGGTCATTCAGTTACCGTGTTCGACAATCTTTCCAGCGGACTTTTGCAGAATCTTTTTCCGCAGAACGATTTCATTGCGGGCGACATTCTTCATCCCGACGATCTGGAAAAAGCGTTTGCACAAGGATTCGATGCGTTCATTCATCTGGCGGCGTTTAAGGCGGCGGGCGAATCGATGATTGTTCCTGAAAAATATTCCGTCAACAACATCAACGGAACGGTGAACATTTTAAATGCAGCGGTGGCGCATAACTGCATGAACATGGTTTTTTCGTCAAGCGCGGCAGTTTTCGGCGAACCAAAATATCTTCCCATCGACGAAGGTCATCCGAAAAATCCTGAAAATTACTACGGATTCACAAAATTAAAAATCGAAGAATTCATGGGCTGGTACGACAAACTTAAAGGACTGAAATTTGCTGCCCTCCGATATTTCAATGCGGCAGGCTACGACACTGAAGGCGTTCTTTTCGGACTGGAGCGGAATCCTGCAAACCTTCTGCCGGTCATGATGGAAGTCGCCTGCGGAAAGCGAAAGGAACTGAAAGTTTTCGGTAACGATTACGACACCCGCGACGGAACCTGCATCCGCGACTACATTCACGTTTCGGATCTTGCAACGGCGCACGTTCTGGCACTGGAATACATCGCGAAAAACAAAAAAAGCCTTACGCTGAATCTGGGCACCGGCAACGGAATCACCGTTACTGAAATGCTTGAATCCACGCGGAAAATTACCGGCAAAGAAATTCCTGCTTCCTATGTGGAACGACGGGCAGGCGACCCTGCACAGCTTACTGCATCGTCAAAACTCGCAAAAGAAATTCTTGGCTGGGAACCGAAATTCAGCGACGTGGACACGCTTATAAAATCTACTTACGACGCCTACCTGAAATATTACGCGACGCAAAAATAACGCGAAAAAAAATTGCCGTCTTCATGCAGGGCGGCTTTTCTTTTTTTAAACCGAATCAAAAAAAATCGTTAACCGGAAAAATCATCGGTTTACAAAAAATCCGTTAACCTGAAAATTCTGCGGTTTACGAAAAAAAATCAGCGTAAAAAAAATCCCCGTAGAATTTCTTCCGCGGGGAATTTTTATTCATCGATTATCTGTCTGTTATCTGTCCGTCGATTGAAAAAAATCAGTTTATCAGAAGGGATGCAAATGCTTTCAGTGCGCCCTGAGTTTTTCCCGACAAAACTGTTTTCGCCAGAGTTTTTCCGAGCTGAACGCCTTCCTGATCGAAACTGTTTACGTTCCACAAAAATCCCTGGAACATTACCTTGTTTTCGTAGTGTGCCAGAAGTGCGCCGACGGTTTTTGGCGTGAGCTGCTTTCCGTAAATCAAACTTGACGGCCGTTCTCCTGCAAAAAATTTATTCGGATTTTCGTCGTCCTTTCCGCAGGCAAACGCAATTATCTGCGCCGCCACATTCGCGCAAAGTTTCGTCTGGCTGTCGGAACCCTGAATCTGCACGTCCTTTCCGATTTGATTTTTGCTGAACGCAATGAACTGAAGCGGAATCACGTCCGTTCCCTGATGCAGAAGCTGATAAAACGAATGCTGTCCGTTCGTGCCGGGTTCGCCGAAAATTACTGCGCCGGTCTGATAATTCAATTTTTCGCCGAATCGGTTTACGCTTTTTCCGTTGGATTCCATGTCGAGCTGCTGCAGGTGCGCCGGAAATCGCGAAAGTGCCTGAGAGTAGGGCAGAACCGCAGTAGACGGAAATCCCTGAACGTTCCGCTCGTACACGCCGATGAGTGCATCCAGAAGCGCCGAATTTTTCCTGATGTTTTTTTCCGCTGCATTTTTGTCCTGTTCCGCCGCGCCCGAAAGAAATTCGCTGAACACATCCGCACCGAACGCCAGACTCAAAATCGCACCGCCCACGCCTGACGACGACGAATATCTTCCGCCGATAAAATCGTCCATAAAAAACGCCGCCAGATAATCAGGACTTTTTGCAAGGGGAGAAGTTTCGCTCGTTACAGCAATGAAATGTTTTGACGGTTCAAGTCCGGCGTCCTTCAGAAAATTTTTCACGAATGATTCGTTTGTAAGCGTTTCCAGCGTAGTTCCGCTTTTTGAAACCAGAATGAAAAGCGTCTTTGAAAGGTCGACGGAATTCAGGACGGAAGCAGCATCGTCCGGATCAACGTTTGAAATGAATTTCGCGTTCATCCTGAATTTTCCGTTTGCCTTCGCCCAGTTTTCCAGCGCCAGATAAATTGCACGCGGACCCAAATCCGAGCCGCCGATTCCGATCTGGCACACGGTCGTAAATTTTTCGCCCTTTTCGTTGGTGATTTTTCCTGAATGAATTTTTTCCGCGAAGTCCGCAATTTTTTTCTGTTCGTTGACGTAAAATTCGCGCTTGTTTACTCCGTCCGCCACAACGTCCTTTCCGAGTTGTCCGCGCAGAAGCTGATGAAGCACCATCCGCTTTTCGCCGGTGTTGATTACGTCGCCGTTGTAGAGCGCTTCAAATTTTTCCAAAAGCTGACTTTCTTCCGCGAGCTGCTCCAGCACCGAAAGAATCTGCGCATTCACCTGCTTTGCCGCGTAATTGTACGAAAGCCCCGCCGCCATGGGAACGGAAAATTCCGCCACACGTTTTTCCGCATTTTCACCCGAAAGTTCCTTCGCCACGGAAACGCTTCCCTTCAGCGACTGAAGTTTTTTGAAGCTTTCCAGCGTGTCCAAATTGTTCCATTGAATTGACATTTTATTCTCCCAAAATATGCGTTTGAAAAATTTTCAAGAGTATACAAAAAAAAATCCAAATATGCTACATTCCGCGGAATTCAGGACGAAACCGTTGCGCAAACTGCTTGCACAAAAATCGAATAAATATACTTTTTCCCGCCGATGAAAAAAAATCCGCAGGGAAAAATTCGCTTAAAAATCCGTTCGGCTAAAGCATTAAATTTTTTGCGCAAAATTCCGCCTTGACACAAAATGTATATTTATTCATACTGCCGAATAAATTTGAGGTGCATTTTGAAAGACAGAAATCTGCGTTTGAAGACCATAAAAAAACTGATAAAAAGCAACAAAATAAAAAGCCAGGACGAACTTTTAAAATTTTTGCAGGACGAAGGATTTGACGTTACCCAGGCGACCCTTTCGCGGGATTTAAAACTGATGAAAGTCGGCAAAATCATCGACGGAGAAGGCGGCTACGTTTACACGATTCCTGAAAACGATTTTGAAAAAGACGAACAGATTTACGTGCGTGATTTTTTGCGCGGATACGTCAGCGTCGATTTCAGCGGAAACATTGTCGTCATAAAAACTTTCGGCGGTCACGGAAACAGCGTGGCGAATGCACTGGATGCCATGAACATCGAAGAAATTCTGGGAACGGTTGCCGGAGAAAACTGCATTTTTGCCTGCCTTAAGGAAGGAGTTTCCGGCGCGGAATTTATAAAAATCCTCAGGAAAAAAATTCCTGATCTGGACGTTTGAATTAAAAAAGTTCCACGTAAGTTTTTCCGCTTCCACCGTCTTCGGGCGGCGCAAAATGAAATTCTTTTACCGCGGAAAAATGATTCAGATAATCGTGCACGGTTTTTTGCAGGACGCCGTTTCCTTTTCCGTGGATTACCGAAAATTTTTTAAAGCCTGAAAGCACGCATGCATCGAGTTGTTTTTGCAGGGATTTCAGCGCGTCTTCACTCCGCATTCCCAAAAGCCTGAGTTCAAATTTGGGCGCGTCCATGGAATTTTTTTCCGGCGGATTTTTTTCAATCGTAAAGAAAACCGAATCGAATTTTTGTTCCGGCGGAATTCTGCACAAAGAAATTTCTTCTTCCGGAAAATTCATTTTCATGGCACCGATCTGCACCTGCCAGATTTTTTCCTTTACGCGACGGATTAAAATTCCTTTTCGTTTTTCGCGGCCTGCCAGAACTTCTGTGCCTTCCGATAAAATTTTTTCTGCATCGATTTTTTTTGCCGCGGAAATTTTTTCTTCAGCAAAAACCGGAACTGCATTTTTCAGCGCATCGGAATTGGAAATTTTTCTTTTTGTTTTTTTGCTGCTGAAATTTTTTTTGTCGCCGGATTTTGAAAAGCGGATTCCGTTTTCAGAAATTTTTTGTTCCGTTTCCGAAAGATTTTCTTTTTGCTCCGAAAGCAATTTTTCTTTTTGCGCGATTTTTTCTTCCTGCAAATTTATTTCGTCCGTCAGGCCTGAAATGAAATTCCGCACGCCCAGAGTTTTTTCCCTGGTGATTTCGCCTTCACGGATTACGCGCACGAGATTTTCCAGCCGGCTCCGTGTCTGAACTAAAAACGCAGAACTTTCCGCGTGTTCCGCCCTGGACAGTTCGATTTCCTTTTCCAGAAGTTCCGCTTCTTTTTTTTGCATTTTGAATTCTTTTTGTAAAAGTTCCGCCTGCTTTTCTTTCTGTTCGTTTAAAACTGAATCGAGTTCGCGATGTTTTTCCGTCAGCCCTTTTATGAGTGAACTCACGTCGGCCTGTTCCGTGGAAATGCATTCACGCGCTTTTTCGATTACGTCGGCGGGCATCCCGGAATTTTTTGCGATGTCGATGGCATGACTTTCCCCCGGAATTCCCATGACGAAATTGTACGTGGGCTTAAAAGTTTCCGCGTCGAATTCCACCGAAGCGTTCGTGCACTCCGGATTTGTCCAGCCGAAATTTTTCAGCACGCCATGATGAGTCGTTGCAATCACAAAAGAATTTTTTTTCAGGAGCGAATCCAGAATCGACATGGCGATGGCACTTCCTTCCAGCGGGTCGGTTCCGCTTCCAAGTTCGTCCAGCAGCACGAGACTTTTTTCCGAAGCGTTTTCCAGCGCGAATGCAATTTTTTTCATGTGGCCGGAAAAAGTGCTCAGGGAATTTTCGATGGACTGTTCGTCGCCTAAATCCGCAAAAACTGAATCGAACAGAGGCAGTTTCGTTCCGTCGGATGCGGGAATCGGAAAGGATGCCTGATTCATCAGGACGAAAAGCGCAGCGGTTTTCAGCGAAACGGTTTTTCCTCCCGTGTTTGCGCCGGTTACGATGACGATTTTTTTCCCGTCCGGAAAATTCATGGTAACGGGAACTGCGGAATTTCCCAGAAGCGGATGACGCGCCCCGATGATTTTCGGCGATTCGTTTTCCGCGCAGTCTTCGGCAAAAATTCCGTTCACCGAATTTTTATATTTTGCCGCCGCAAGAGTTTCGTCCAGCAGAATCATCGTCTGCAAATTTTTTTCAAGCGCTTCACTGAACACGGAAATTTTTTCAGAAAGTTCGCGGAGAATTTTTTTCGTTTCGGCTGCCAGCGCAAATTCTTCCTGCACCAGATTGTTGTTCGCCCTGACGATTTCTTCGGGTTCCACAAAAATCGTTCTGCCTGAATCGCTTACTTCGTGAATTATTCCGCGCACGGAATTCCTGTGGTCGCTTTTTACTGCCAGAAGTTCGCGGTCGTTACGAAGGGCCGGCACGTTACTTTGCAATGCGGAACTCAGCGAAGAATCCGAAGTGTATTTTTTCAGCGCGGAAGAAATTTCTTTTTTGCACGCAGCGATTTTTTCCCTGATGACGCGGAGGCTTTTTAAGTCGCGCAATTTTCCCGTGGAAATTTCCAGCACGGAAAAAATTTCGTTTTCGCATTCGTCGAGCGGCTGAATTTTTTCTGCGTTTTTTTCAAGCAGCGGAATTTTTATTTTTTTTGCCGCGGAAAAAATTTCGTCTTTTGCCTGACGGGAATAAAGCGCAAAAAGTCCCACGGAAAAAATTTGTTCCTGGGAAAGGGATGCACCGATTTTTAAAAGCGGAAAAATTTCTTTTACGGGCGGCCAGGATTTTATGGCGGAAGAAAAATTTTCGTTCAAAAAAAGCGACCATTCTTTTCCAAGATTTTTCAGGAAATTTATTTTTTCGCCGTCGGACGTGCTTTCCCTTTTCTGCACCGCGGATTTTCCTTCTTCGCTTGCGGCAAATTCTGAAACGGTTTCGCGGATTTTATAAAAGTCGAATTCTTCGGCGATTTTTCCCCTTAAAAATTCGTCGCGGAAATTTTTTAAATCGCTCATAAAAGTTCAAGAATTTCAAGGGGATTCTGCACGATGATTTTTGCTCCGTGCGCCAGAAGAAATTTTTCGCTGCGAAATCCCCAGACGGCACTTGCGCAATCCACGCCGGCATTTTTTGCAGTTTCCACATCCACGTCCGAGTCGCCTGCGTAAAGCGTTTCGTTTTTTTCTGCGCGGAATTTTTTCATCACGAACAGAAGTGAATCCGGAGACGGTTTTCGTTTTCTTCCGTCCGCGTCGCCCAGTGCATTTTCAGTCAGAATCCGTCCGGAAAAATAAAATTCCGTCAGACGCTTCACCTGCAAATCAGGCTTGTTTGAAACCACGGCGATTTTTATTTTGCGCAGAAAAAGTTCGTCCAGAAGTTCGCGGATTCCGTCGTAAGGCTTTGTTTTTTTCATGCAATTTTCCGCGTAAATTTTTTTCATTAAGGAAGCGGCTTCGTCGGATTTTTTTTCTTCGCCGGGAGGAAGTGCGCGCTCCATGAGTTTTGCAATTCCGTTTCCCACGAAATTTTTTACTTCGGAAATTTCCCGCGGAGGAAAATTCATCAGCCGTAAAGTTTCGTTGCAGCTGTCCGCCAGATCTTCCAGCGTGTTTAAAAGCGTTCCGTCCAGATCAAAAATTACGTTTTTTTTCATTTTATTTTCCTTTTTGTCAGCGAAAAAATCAGGCAGATTAAAAATGCAAGTGCGTCTGCAATCACGATGGCGGCTCCGCCTGCACAGTCCAGATGATACGAAGCGAAAAGTCCGGCGATTCCTGCGGCGAGTGAAATTCCGGCTGAAAAAAAATTGTATTGCCGTGCGTTTCTGCTGATCATTTTTGACGAAGCGGCGGGCAGGACAATCATGCTGTTGGTGACCAGAATTCCTGTCCAGCGGATGCTTACCGTTACAATCAGTGCCACCGACAGCGCGAAAATTTGTTCTATCCAGAAATTTTTTATTCCGCGGCTTTTTGCCACCGACGGATTTACCGAAACCAGAATCATTTTGTTGTAGAAAAAAATCCAGACTGAAAGCAGAAAAAATCCGCAGAAAATCAGCTGCATGATTTCTTCGCCCTGAATGCTTAAAATGTCGCCCACAAGATATTTCTGATATTTTGAAAAATTTCCGCCCGACGACAGAAGCACGATTCCCAGCGCAGTGGACGCAGACGAAAAAACGCCGATGATCGTATCCGCGGAAGATTTGCCCTTTATTTTTACCGTGACGATTAAAAATCCCAGAAAAAGCGAAAACAGAATCATGGAAAAAGTTGCATCGCGAATTCCCAGAATCATTCCCAGCGCAATTCCCGTCAACGCCGAATGACCGATGGCATCGCTGAAAAAACTCATCCGGTTTGAAACGACATTCGTGCCCAGAACGCCGAAAATCGGTGACGCGAACACAACCGCAAGAAATGCATTTTTCATGAAATTCGGTGAAAGCCACTGAAACGGCAGGACGATTTCCATGACGGAATAAATTGCGTTCATTCTGCGCCTCCGCTTTCATTCTGCGAAAAATCAATCCGTCCGAAAATTTCGACAAAATCTCCGCGGGAAAAAATTTCTTTTACCGAACCCACTGCTGCCGTCGCGTTGTTTATGAAAACTACACGGTCTGCATGACGCGCAACCAGATCCAGGTCGTGGCTGATTAAAAGGATGGTGATGTCGCATTTCCGCCTTATGGATGAAACCAGTTCGTAAAAAGATTTCAGTCCCACCCTGTCAACGCCGCTCACAGGTTCGTCCAGAAGCAGGATGTCAGGAAGCGGATTCATGGCAAGGGAAAGCATTACGCGCTGAAGTTCGCCGCCGGATAAATCGCAGAGTTTCCGCTCCAGAAGATGAGACGCGCCCGTTGCCGAAAGAATTTTTTCTGCTTTTTCTGCATCGTTTTTTGTCCGCCGCATCCATACGGGTTTTTTTGAAACTGAAGCCAGAACTAAATCCGCCACGCAGAAAGGAGTTCCGCTTTCCACCGAAATGCTCTGGGGCACGTAACCGAAAACAGGTTTTGTAGTAAATCGTTTTCTGCTGAATCTCTGCGAATCGATTTTTTCCGAATGACGCTCGCCTTCAAAAACAATCCGGCCTGAATGCGGAACCGTATCCAGAAGCGCTTTCATGAAAGTCGTTTTTCCGGCCCCGTTCCGCCCGACGATGGCAGTGAGTTCGCCGCAATGAATGTGCAGGTTTACGTCCTTCAAAATAAATTCGTTTCCTGCCCGTACGCTTAAATTTTCGATTCTGGTGCAGCAGAGCCGTTGCTTTCCGATGACGCAGCCCATTTTATCGTCCCGAAAACGCCGATTTCAGCGCAGAAAGATTTTTTTCCATGGCGTCGATGTAAGCATTTTTTTGCAGAATTCCCGCGGAAGAACTGTCCAGCGTAAAAAGTTTGAGCGAAGTTTCCTGCGATACGATTTTTGCGTTTGCCGAAGCCGAATGAATTTCGTCAAAAAGAAAAATTCTGTCGCCGTTTTTCTGCGCAGACTGAATTTTTTCAAGAATTTTCTGCAATTCACGGGCACTCAGCGGAGAATCTTCGTCGGAATCAGGTTCAGCAAGAATTTCAAAACCGAATTCCGCGGCAAAATAAAAAAACGAATCATGAAAAACCACGATTTTTGCATTTCTGTACGGCGCAAGTTCCGTCTGCATTTTTTTTCTCAGCGATTCAAGTTTTTCGACGTAAATTTCCGCATTTTTTTCGTAAACCGCTGCATTTTTTTCGTCCAGCCGGCAGAGCCCTTCCGCGATTTTTTGCGTTTCGTAAACTGCACCCGAAATTCCCGTCCAGACGTGGGGATTTTTTTCCGCAGAAGGAAATCCGTCCGTGGCTGAAATCAATGCGTTTTTTTTCTGAATCATTGCTTTTTCAAGAAAATCTTCCATTCCGCTGCCGTTTGCTACCAGAATTTCGCAGTCCTGAATTTTTTTCATGTCGCCGGTGGTAAGCTGATAATCGTGCAGGCAGCCCGTGGATGGAGGTGCCAGAAGTTCCACCGAAACATCGTCCGCCCCCTCCGTAAGATTCAGCAGAATGACATAAACCGGATAAAAAGTCGCCGTTATTTTTGTTTTTTTTTCGGTTTCCGCGGATTTTTTCTGATTCAGCGCACTTTTCCACGCCGAAAAAAACACGATCATAAAAATAAAAAATGCGGCCGTAAAAAAAATTGCGATTTTTACTGACTTTTTGTCTTCCATGCCGCGGATTCTAGTAGAAAACGAAAAATTTGGCAATGCGCGCAAAATTTCAGCGGGGGAGGGAGCAAAAAATGCGATTTATTTCCCTTGACGTATAAACTTTTTGAATTATAATTGTAAAAAATCGAGGAGCAAAATGTCAAATCAGATAATTTCGAGTCCCCTTTCGCTTTTCGGCGCGGATTCTTTGGTCGTATTGGTGAAAAAAATCAAGTCCAGCGGATTTCAACGCGTGTTGATAACGGCTGATTCAGTTTCCGCAGCCGGCGGTTCGCTTCAGAAAGTTTCTTCACTTCTTGCAAAAAGCCGCATCGTCTATCAGATTTTCGACAGAATCGGAAAAAACGCCTCGATTTCAGACACAAGGGCCGCCATTGAAGCAAGCCGCGCTTTTCGTCCCGACGTAATTCTTTCCGTGGGAAGCCGTGCAGTTTTCGACGTTTCAAAGGCAGTTTCCACAGTTTACACGAATCCTTCTTCAGCCGATTCCTTTAAAGCGGGCGGAAAATTTAATCCTGAAAAAAAATGTCTGCCCCACTATCAGATTTTTTCGTCGCCGGGAAATGCATGGGACGCGTCGAATTTTTTCATTCTGGAGGACGAATCTCAGCGCAAAAAAATAAAATTCGCTTCTGAAAATTCTGCGCCGGACGGTTTCGTTTTTGATTCAGCACTGACTGCCCTTTCCCCTTCCGCGGATTTTCAGGTTTCCGCCGCCGCTCTTGTTGCTTCTGCCGTGGACTGCATTTCGTCGACTGCCGCATGGATTCTTTCTGAAAATTATGCGCTTTCGGCACTGTCGCTGATTTTTGAAAACGCTTCGTCCGCTGCAAAAAACGATGCAAAGGCAAAGGAAGCGGTTTTTTTCGCGCAGTATCTTCTGGGACTTTCTTTCGGCGGATACGCACTGACGACTTCCGTTTCGCTGGCACTGGAAGCGCTTACTGGTGAATCGTCTGCACTTTTTTCCGCAGTGATTTTGCCGCAGATCATGAATTACAATTTGCCTTCGTCCGGAGAAAAATACAAAAAAATTGCCGTTGCTCTGGGACAAAAAATTTCTGCCGCTGCCAGCCCCGAAGTCTACAGAAAATCTGCGGTGAGCGCCGTGGAAAAATTTTTTAAGGAACTTTCCGTGCCCAAAAAAATCAAAATCGACGCACTTTCAAAAGCCGACATTTCGTTTTTGCAGGACACGGTTTTAAAATCCGACGGTGCAGGACAAAATCCAAAAAAAGCAACAAAAAAATTCGTAGCGGATCTGGCAAAATCTTTATTTTAAAAGCGAAAGAATTTCTGCAAACGGTTTTATTTCGTCAGGATTTTCGCCCAGAATCGAAACGTATTTTTCGCCGAAATTTTCCCGCGGAAATTCTTTCTGCAGTTCCACGAAAATTTTTGCCGTAAAAAATTCCTTCGGTGCGCGGAAAAATTCTCCTGATGACGAAACGAAAATCGTGCCGTCGTTTTTTCTGAATGCGTTTTTCAGCGAAAAATTTCCGTGACAGAAAAATCCGCCGTCGGGAAGTTTTTTAATTTTCCGCACCGTTGCAGAATTTTCTTCCGTGTTGCCGCCCGTTTTAAAAATTAAATTTTCCTTGTAGCACTGAATTTTTTCCGCGGGAATTTTCATGATTTTTTTTTGCAGTTCCGCGAGTTCTTCAAGAATTTTTTCTTT
>CAZACA010000059.1:8552-11165 GCA_964483515.1 uncultured Treponema sp. | reverse complement strand
AAATTTCGCCCGTGAATTGACATTTTTTTTTATAGTTGCTATTATCCCGGTACATTTTGATATTCCGTGAAATTGAGCCAGATGAACGGCTCTTTTTTTTTATGTTTTGAGTTGAATGAATAAACTCGTGTGAGGTTTGACTTGGAGTATACATCTTTCGAGAGTATTCCTTTTTTCAGCGAATGTTCTGCCGAAGTTGACAAAGCCGGCTACAGACTCGTTGAATTGCACATTGAATCGAAAAAAAACGCGTCATCCGTCGTTGCGGTGATTGCGTCAAAAGATCCCGCAAAAGACATCGGCGTGGCTGATTGTTCTAAAGCCCACAGGACGCTTCTTCCGAAAATTGCGTCGCTCCTGCATAAATCCGAAGACGAAATTTCCATGGAAATGTGTTCGCCCGGAATTGAGCGGAACATAAAAAACGCCGCGGAATTTAAAGTTTTTCAGGGGCGCGAAATCCGCGTGTGGGACAAAAATTCTGCTGACTGGATTCGCGGAACCGTTGACGATGCAGACGAAAATTGCGTCGTTTTGCAAACTGAAGATGGCGGAAAAAAATCCGTTTCATATATCGATATTGCCAAAGCAAAATTTATTCACTCTTAAGGGGGCTTCTTATGTCAGAAATGGCGGATGCAATTCGTGCGCTTTCTGCAGAAAAAGGAATTGACGAAACTTCAATCAGGCAGACCATAGAAAGGACGATTGTGGCAGCGTACCAGAAATCGTTCGGAAAAGGATATGAAAACTGCATCGTAAAATTTGCGGATGATTTGTCGGACGTAAGCGTTTATGCGCGGAAAACCGTGGTGGACGGCGTGTACGATCCCGTCATCGAAATCGAACTGGACGACGCAAAAAAACTTGTTCCCGAAGCAGCGGTTCACGACACCCTGGACATTCCCCTGGATCCCAAAAAAGATTTTCATCGCGGAGCCGTTTCCGTGGGAAAGCAGGAAGCGCATAAGGATTTAAGCGAAAATTCCAGCCGAAAACTCATGGACGAATACAGGCAGAAACTGGGTCAGATTATAATCGGCTATTTTCTGCGCGAACACAAAGGCAACATTTACGTGGAACTGGGCAAAGTCGAAGGCGTCCTTCCGCAGAAATTTCAGAATCCGCGGGAAGTTTACGACAAAAAAAACAACAGAATCCGCGCGCTCATAAAGGACGTAAAAAAAGTTCAGTCAGGAATTCAGATTGTTTTAAGCCGGACGGACGAAAATCTCGTGCGACGCCTAATCGAACTGGAAGTGCCTGAAATTCTGGACGAAACCATTTCCATCAAGGGAATTTCCCGTGAAGCAGGCTACCGTACGAAAATTGCCGTTGCCACTAACAAAAGCGACGTTGATCCGGTGGGTGCGTGCGTGGGCTTGAAAGGCGTCAGAATTCAGAACGTAATCCGCGAACTCGAAGGCGAAAAAATCGATGTTCTGCGTTACGACGAAGATCCCCACGTTTTCATAAAGAATGCCCTTTCTCCTGCCGAAGTAAAACAGGTCGTCATAAAGGATTCCGAAAAGCGTGAAGCACTGGCGGTCGTAAACGAAGATCAGTTTTCCATTGCCATCGGAAAGCAGGGACAGAACGTGCGTCTGGCAAACCGTCTCTGCAACTGGACGATTGACGTAAAAACCGAATCCCAGGTTTCCGCGGAAGACCTTGCCGAAAACGATTCACGACGTGCAGCCGAAGAACTTTTCAGCACTCCCGAAACTTACGACGAAATTCTTACGGTGGCGCAGCTTCCCGGAATCAAGCCGGAACTTGCCGAAGCCCTCAGGAAAACCGGTTACGACGACATTGAAAAATTCGTTTCGGCATATGACGCAGGAACGCTTGATAATCTGGAAAACGTCGCAAAGGAAGATTTGGACGAAGTTTATAAAATAATCGGCGAAAACGTGGAATTCGAGGACGAAGACGAAGAAGCAGCCGGTCAGCCCCAGGAAGAATCCGCAGAGGAAGAAGAAGTTTACTACTGTCCGGATTGCGGCGAAAAAATTACGCCTGACATGACGCGTTGTCCCAAATGCGGCGTAGAATTTTCGTTTGAGGAAGAATGAGAGGAAAAAATTAACATATGGCAGATGAATTAGAGAAAAAAAACGGCGTTGTATTAAACAAACACAAAACAAATGATGCTCCCGGTGCAGGCAACGGCGACAAAAAAAAGAAGCTTGTGGTAAAGCGAAAACCCGCGGCAGAAAAAGATGTCAGGGATTCCGCGCAAAATCCTAACCAGAAAAAAAAGCTCCACATCGTAACCAGAAAAAATCAGGATTCATCTGCAAAAGTTGAAGAATCCAAAAGCACTTCTGCGCCCGCGGAAAACAAAAAGCCTGCGGTTCAGGAAGAAAAGGATTCTTCGCAAAAACAGTCTCCTTCTCCTTCAAGAATACAGACGCTGGAATTTCCCAACGCACGGCCGAACGTAAAGGCAGGAAATTTAAGCGGCAACGGACGGAACCGTTATGGCGGAAACAGGCGTGAAAACGGCGGCGGATTTACCGGTGCACAGGCGAGGGAAGGCTATCAGAGCCGCGAACGTCAGGGAAATTTCGGCAGTCGTAACGGACAGGGCGGATTTCAGAATCGCGGCGG
>CAZACA010000059.1:0-8452 GCA_964483515.1 uncultured Treponema sp. | reverse complement strand
GCAGAATTTCGGCGGCGACGGAATCATGGGCGGAAAAACTCCGGCTAAAAAACCGTTTAAAGGCAAAAAGCAGGTTTACACGAAAAAAGACCGCGAAGATTTTTTTGACGAAGAAGAACTTTATCAGAACAAAAAGCACGATGCCACTCCTGCCAGCGTAGTTCCTGAGAAAATCGAAATTATGGAAACGATTTCTGTTTCGGATCTGGCGAAAAAAATGAACCTGAAGGCGAGCGAAATCATCGGAAAACTTATGTCCATGGGCATGATGGTTACCATAAACCAGTCGATTGACGCGGACACGGCTACGATTCTTGCTTCGGAATACAACTGTCAGGTTCATCTTGTAAGCCTTTACGACGAAACCGTCATCGAAAGCGACAATTCGGCGGGCGAAGAAATGACGCGTCCTCCGATTGTTACGGTAATGGGCCACGTTGACCACGGAAAAACCAAAACTCTTGACGCCATCAGGAATGCAAACGTAGCGGCAGGAGAAGCAGGCGGAATTACGCAGAAAATCGGTGCGTATCAGGTTACCACTCCGAAAGGCGTAATTACTTTCCTGGATACTCCTGGTCACGAAGCGTTTACCATGATGCGGGCCCGGGGTGCGCAGATTACGGACATTGTAGTGCTTGTGGTGGCAGCGGATGACGGCGTAATGCCTCAGACCATGGAAGCCATCAACCATGCAAAAGATGCAAAAGTTCCCATCATCGTGGCGGTGAACAAAATCGATAAACCGGACGCAAATCCTGAACGTGTCATGACGCAGCTTTCTGAACTGGGACTTACTCCCGAAGCGTGGGGCGGCGACACTCAGTACGTAAACATTTCGGCGCTGAAGCATGAAGGAATCGACGAACTTCTGGATTCCATCCTGATTCAGGCGGAAGTGCTGGAACTGAAGGCGCAGTACGATTGCCGTGCAGAAGGAAAAGTCATCGAAAGCCGTACTGACCAGGGCCGCGGAGTCGTAGCGTCGGTAGTGGTTCAGCGGGGAACGTTAAGAATCGGCGATCCCCTTGTGGCAGGAATTTATTCAGGACGGGTTCGTGCAATTTTCAATGACCGCGGACAGAAAGTTCAGGAAGCGACTCCATCCATGCCGGTGGAAGTTCTGGGACTGGAATCCATGCCGAATGCAGGCGACCCCATTCAGGTTACCGAAACCGAAAAAGACGCCCGTGCATTTGCCGCAAAACGTCAGGAACTCAAGCGCTTTGAAGACGCAAAGGCCGTTAAAAAAGTTACCCTTGACAATCTTTATTCCACGATTGAAGCCAGCGAAGTCAAGGAATTTAAGGTCATCATAAAAGCCGACCTGCAGGGTTCCGCGGAAGCACTGAAGACATCGCTTGAAAAACTCAGCACGAAGGAACTGCATCTTGTGGTAATTCATTCCAGCGCGGGAGCAATCAACGAAAGCGACGTAACTCTTGCCGCAGCCGACGAAAACGCAATCATCATCGGATTTAACGTCCGTCCAACGCCAAAGGCAAAAGCCCTCGCTGAACAGGAAAAAGTCGAAATCCGCAAGTACAACATCATTTACAAGTGCGTGGAAGAAATTCAGCAGGCAATGGAAGGAATGCTTCAGCCGGACACCAGAGAAGAAACTACGGGCACCGCGGAAGTACGTAACACGTTCAGAATTCCGAAAGCGGGCGTAATTGCAGGATGCTACATTCTGGACGGCGTAATAAAGCGTACGTGCAGCGTAAACGTAATTCGTGACGGCGTAGTAATTTACACCGGAAAAATTGCGTCGCTGAAGCACTACAAGGACGACGTAAAGGAAATCAAGGAAGGATTTGAATGCGGAATCGGCGTGGAAAACTGGCAGGATTTGCAGATCGGTGACCAGCTTGAAGCGTTTGAAGTGGTGGAAGTAAGGCGGAAGTTGGGAAAAACTCTGGCGGAAGAACAGGCCGAAGCAGAAAAAATTTCCGCGAAAACTGAAGGCACTGAATCCGCTGAATCGTAAAAAAATCCGCCTGAAAATTTCGCCTGATGATTTTGTCGGGCGAATCGTCATTTAAAATCGAGGAAAAAATGGGACAATACAGAATGAACCGGCTGGACAGTCAGCTTCGGGAAGAAATTGCGTCGCTTATCATGCGTCATGAAGTCAAGGATCCGCGGGTAAACGAATTTCTGACGATTAACCGTGTGGAAGTGGTGCGCGATTTGTCCTGTGCAAAAGTTTTCGTTTCGTCTTTTCTGGACGATGCTTCGGTGAAACGCGGCGTGGAAGGTTTGCAGAGTGCAGCGGGATTCATTCAGTCTTCCATTGCAAAAAAACTTTCGATTTTCCGTTTTCCGAAATTGACTTTCGTGGCAGATTTCAGCATGAAGGAAGGCTACAGAATGGTGCAGAAACTGACTGAAATGGAAAGGGAATCCGCACAGAAAAATCAGAGTGGCGTCGAAAATGAAGGACAGGAAAAATAAAAATCCGTCGCCGTCAGGTGTAATTCTTTTTGCAAAAAATTCCGGCGAAACGAGTTTTTCTTCCCTGTGGAGCATAAAAAATGCGCTTTCCACGGAAAAAGTCGGCCACACGGGAACGCTGGATTCTTTTGCGGACGGACTGCTGGTGGTGCTTTCCGGGGCGATGACGCATCTGGTTTCCCACGTAACGGGATTTACGAAAACTTATCTGGCGGTGGTCTGCTTCGGAAAGGAAACTGATACGCTTGATCCCGCAGGAAAAATCATCAGGAAAGGAAAGGCGGTTTCGCGGAAAGAAGTTGAAAATGCCCTTGAAAAATTCCGCGGCGCAATTTTGCAGACTCCTCCCGAATATTCTGCGCTTCACGTAAACGGAAAACGTGCCAGCGATCTGGTTCGCGAAGGAAAAAAAGTTTTTCTGGAAAGCCGGCAGGTTTTCGTCTACAAAAATTCCCTGGTGGATTTTAAGGACGCTGACGAAACCGACGGATGTTCCTACGCGCTTCTGGAAATCGTCTGCTCAAAGGGAACCTACATCCGTTCGATTGCCCGCGACCTGGGAATTGCATCGGGAACCTGTGCCCATCTCTGCGCGCTCCGCAGGACTCAGGTGGGAATTTTTAAATTGCAGGATGCAGCAGGATTTTCCGCGCTGAACGAATTTTCCATTGCAAACGCCATCGAAAGCGAAAAAAAATTTCAGGCTGAATCCGCGGAAATGCAGGCGAAACGAATTCTGCTTGCAAAAAAATCCGGAAAAAAAATTGCCCGTGACGACGAAAAAAAAATCAGCGAAATCCGCGAAAAGTTTTTTCTGTTCACGGAAGAAATTGCGTCACGCTGCGGATTTTCATGCGACGTTTTGAAACCGCAGTATCAGAATCAGTTTTTAAACGGACGGCCCCTTTCGCAGAAAATGTTCGCCATAAAAAATCGCGGTTCCCTTGACGAAATTGCAGTTTTTTACGAAGACGGAAATTTCGGCGGAATGATGAAAAAAAATCCCGAAGGAAAACTTTCGTATTCGTTTGTGGTTCCGCCTGAAAAAAAAGAATTCCGCGTTTTTTCCTGGAACGAATTTCTGCGCGAATTTCCCGTTCAGTGGCGTGCAAAAGGAACTGCGCTCACGGTGGGAAGTTTTGAAGCGGTTCATCTGGGGCATTTAAAAATCATGGAAACCGTTGCGTCGCAGAAAAATCTGGTGCCCGGAATCGTAACTTTTTCAGCGTCCATAAAAAACCGGACGACGCTTTTTCCCCTTGACGAACGGCTGCGTCTTTTTGAAAATGCGGGACTTTCCTTTGCGGTGGTAATCGATTTCGACGATGACTTTGCGAAAATCGACGGAAAAAATTTCGTGGAAAAACTTCTGGTTTCGTGCGGAATGAAATTTCTCTGCGAAGGGCGCGACTTCACCTGCGGATACAAAGGCAGCGTGAACATGGACGAACTGAAAAAAATCGCGGCGGAAAAAAAATTCGTTCTGGAATGCAGCGGAGACGTTCTGGTGGACGGCGAAAAAGTGAGTTCCAGCCGGGTGCGTGCCGAAATGGAAAAAGGAAATTTCCGTGCAGCAGAAAAATTTCTGGGCAGAAAAATCATCCGGGAAAATTCAGTCTGAAAAAAATCATCGCGGAAAAAATTATTTCCACACGAAAAGGTCCATGCAGTTTCTTTCGCCGCCTGAAATTTCTATCGCCTGTCCCGTGCAGAAAGAATTTACTGCGGTCATGAAAAAAATCCATTCGGCTGCTTCCCGTGGAGTCGCCCATTTTTTCAGCGGAGTTACGTCCATTATTCTGCGCCACAAATTTTCGTCGTCCATTACGCACCGGTTCAGTTCCGTGGAAACGCCGCCGAAGCAGAGGCAGTTGCACGTTGCGCGAAAATCGTTTGCAAGACGGATTGCCGAATTTTTCATGTAGCCGATGAGCGCGGATTTTGACGAAGCGTAAAGCGGAAATTCGTTGCCCGTCAGCGCGGAAGATGAAGCGTTAAAAATCACCGAGCGGATTTTTTCCTGGAACGCGTATTTTTCCGTGACGTTCACCGAGCCGAAAAAATTTACGTCCATGTCTTTTTTTGTGCCGCTCTGAATTCCTGCGTTGTTCACCACGATTTCCATCTGCGGAAGTTCAGGAAGCGAATTTTTTTCTGAAACGTCCGCGACAAAATGAAAATAATTTTCTGCAAGTTTTTTTTCTTCCGCTGAATTTTCCGCCTGACCGACGGAAGAATTTTCCACGTCGATTCCGAAAACCGTGTGACCGTTCTGCAAAAATTTTATCGCCGCCGCCCGACCGATTCCCCGCGAAGTTCCCGTAATCAGGACGTTCATTTTTTCCCCCGGTGATTTATGTACGCGCCGCCCACGTTTTCTTTTTCCCAGCGACAGACGATTTTCCAGCCGGCCCGCGAAAAAATTACTTCGCCCAGAAGTTCCGCCGCAGCACCCGTAAGCGAGCAGACCAGAACCTGCGCCCACGTCCAGCCGAAAAAAATTTTTGACACGAAAAGCGCAAAAATAAAATTGTCCGCAAACTGCGAAAAAAAAGTTGAAACGAACGAACGGACTGCAAATGATTTAAAAGTTCCGCCTGAAATTTTCCTGCCGATTTTTTCGTTTAAAAAAGCATTCAGCACGGACGAAGAAAAAAACGCCGCCGCAGAACCCGCCACCACGTACCATGAACCGCCGAAAGTTTCGTTCAGCGCGTCGTTGACTGCAAAAGCGTTTTCATTTTCCGCGGAATAAAATGCGCCCCATTTTCCGTCCGTTTTTGAAATCAGAAAAAAAACGAAGCACAAAAAAAGATTTGACATCAGCGCGAAAACCGAAATTTCTACGCTTGCCTTTGCGCCCCACCTTTTGCAGATTACGTCCATGCACAGAAACATGATCCAGCTGAAAACGAATCCCGAATCCAGCGCGAAAAATTCCGCCGAAACGAGTTCCTTGTTTGCCATTAAATTTGCCGCCACCACCGACAGCACGAAAACCGAAACTGCCCAGGACGGAACGCTGTCCAGAAGAATTTCAAATTCGCGGATTTCTTTTTTTGCCGCTGAAAAAAAATTCTGCATCAAAGCCTCCTTAAGGATTTTAATTTTTTACGCGCAGTATTTTTTGAGGAACATAAACTGCCCGATTTTTTTTTCCGCCGAATTTATATTCTCCGCGAAATTTCGTCAACTCGTTACGAGGGTTCCGCGGAAAGTGTTGCCGTTCAGCGAGTCGATTTTTACCGTCGCAAATTTTCCGATTAAATCTTTCGGCGCCGTGAAAGCAATCCGTTCGTTCTGTTCGGTTTTGCCCAGAAGTTCCGTGGAATCGTCGCGGCTTACGATGTCGCAGAGCACCTGAATTTTTTCGCCGATTCTTTTTTTCATCACGTCTTTCGTAATTTCCTGCTGCAGGTCGATTACTTTCTGCAATCGGATTTTTTTTACGTCCAGCGGAATCTGATTCTGCATTCTGCACGCCGGCGTTCCTTCCCGCGGATTGAAATAATACATGAACGCGCTTTCGTAACGGACTTCCTTCATGAGCGAAATTACCTGCTGAAAATCGTCGTCGGTTTCGCCCGGAAAACCAAGCATCAGATCCGTGGAAAGTTGCAGCGAAGGAATTTTTGATTTGAGTTTTTTTACGAGCTCAAGATATTCCGCGCGGGAATATTTGCGGTTCATGCGTTTTAAAATTTCGTCGGAACCGTGCTGAACTGCAATGTGAAGTCCCCTGCAAATTTTTTTTTCGGCGGAAATCGTGTCGATGAGTTCGTCGGAAAAATCTTTCGGATTGCTGGACTCGAAGCGGATCCATTTTATGCTTGAATTTTTTTCGTCCAGAAACGCGGAAATTTTTTTCAGCAGAAGCGGAAAATTCGTTCCGTCGGAAAAATAAGAATTTACGTTCTGACCTAAAAGCGTAATTTCCTTTACGCCGCATTTGCCGAGCATTTCCAGTTCGCGGAAAATTTCTGAAACGGGCCGGCTTGTTTCCCGTCCGCGCACGTAAGGCACGATGCAGTACGAACAGAAATTGTTGCAGCCATGCATGATCGGCACGAATGAAGAAAATGCGCCCGGTTCCAGCGAAGTTTCAGCGAAAACGTAAACAGGCTTTTCCGGCGGCAGAATGAATTTCCGGTTTTCTTCCACCGCACGGATTATTTCGCCGAACCGATTTTTTGAAAAAGTTCCCACGGTGTAGTCGATGCACTGCCAGTCTTTTTGAAGCGAATCCAGAAGCCGTTCAGCCATGCAGCCCATGACCACAAGCGTGAGGGGAGTTGCGCCGTTTTTTTCAACGTATGCGGCGGCGGTTTCCAGATTGCGTTTTTTTGCATCGGGGGAAGCGGAACGAACTTTTTTCAGCGCGGAAAAAAATCCCAGCCTGCCGAAAATCCGCTCTTCCGCAGAACCGCGCACGGAACAGGTGTTGATGATGACCATGTCCGCAATCTGAACGTCGTCTGCTTTTTTCCATCCGCGGGCAATGAAAAGCTGCTCCACGGAAGCGCTTTCTGCAATGTTCATTTCGCATCCGTAAGTTTCAAAAAAATATGTCATGGCGGGATTATAGCACGAAATTTTTTTTTGAAAATTGGAACGATAAAAAAAATTGCAGAATGAATTTTTGTCGCGGGAAAAATTGTCGTGAAAAATCGTCGAAAAAAATCGTCGTGAAAAATTCAGCGGAAAAATCAGCGGAAAAAATCGTCGGAAAAATCGGCGTAAAAAATTGTCGGAAAAAATTGTGCGGAAAGAATCGTCGGAAAAAATTGTCGGAAAAAATTGTCGTGAAAAATCGTCGAAAAAAATCGTCGTGAAAAATCGTCGCGGAAAAAAAATCGGCTTAAAAAAAATTGCAAAAAATTATTCAAAAAGATAATATCGCGTTCATGGAAAATGAAATCGTTTCCCGGAAAATCACGGGTGAGCGCGGGGAATATTTTTCTTCGGGTAAAAATTATTTTTGTTCGGCGTTTGCGGACGGCGAGTCGCAGCTGAAGCATTCCGTGGACGTGAACGTTTCGTCGTCAATTTTCGGCTACAAATATCCGCTGTGGAAATCGAAAAACGTGCAGGTAAAAGATTCGTCGATTCTGGATTCGTCCCGCGCAGGAATCTGGTATTCGGAAAATTTAAAATTTGAAAACGTGCTGATTTCGTCGCCAAAAAATTTCCGCAGATGCAGAAACGTTTCGCTGAAAAACGTAAACTTCACCAACGCGGCTGAAACTTTCTGGCATTGTTCCGGCGTGGAATTTCAGAACGTTTCGGCGAAGGGCGATTATTTTTTCATGAACGGCGCAAATGCAAAAATCGAAAATTTTTCGCTGGACGGAAATTATTCGTTTGACGGCGCGCAGAACATCGAAATCCGGAATTCGCGGCTGCTTTCAAAAGACGCTTTCTGGAACGCAAAAAATGTGTGCGTTTACGATTCGTTCATCGCGGGAGAATATTTGGGCTGGGAGGCGGAAAATTTAAAATTCGTCAACTGCACGATCGAAAGCGACCAGGGCCTGTGCTACGTTCGCGGACTGAAAATGGAAAACTGCAGGTTTGTGGGCGCACGGCTGGCTTTTGAATATTCGTCGGAAATCGATGCGGAAATTTCGGGCGGAATCGAAAGCGTAAAAAATCCGTCGTCGGGCAGAATCCGCGCGGAAGAAATCGGCACGCTGATTTTGAATCCTGAACGATGCAATCCGGACGCAACAAAAATCGAATGCAAAAAAATCGGCGAAACGCTTTTCCAGGACCCCAACGAAAACGAACGCTGAAATTTTTTCGTTCGCGGAAATTCGTCTGAAAAAAACGGCGGAAATTTTGTTCGCAGAAATTCGGCTGAAAAAAAATGGCGGAAATTTTTGTGCGGAAATTCGCCTGGAAAAATTCGGCGGAAATTTTTGTCGCGGAAGTCCGGCGGAAAAAAGTTGACGGAAATTTTTGTCGCGGAAATCCGGCGGAAAAAAATCTGCGGAAA
>CAZACA010000058.1:0-11356 GCA_964483515.1 uncultured Treponema sp. | reverse complement strand
GCGTTGATTGTAACTTTTATGATTACAACGAAACCTTGCGGGGCGTTCTTTGTTTCATTATCATAATCAAAATTTTTCGGGCGCGGCTTGAAAAAATCGGAGCAGAAAATGATTGAAGTTTGCGGCGTGTCGAAATCATTCGGCACATTCAGGGCGGTGGACGACGTAAGTTTTTCAATTTCCACCGGCGAAATCGTGGGACTTTTGGGACCGAACGGCGCGGGCAAAACCACCACCATGCGCATGATTACCGGCTATTTAAAACCGGATTCGGGCACAATAAAAATCGACGGAATGGACGCGGAAAATTTTCCCGTGGAATCCAAACGCAAAATCGGCTACATGCCTGAAAACGCACCAATGTACGGCGACATGATCGTGGAAGATTATTTGCGTTACGTGGCGCAGATGGAACAAAAAAATTCCGCGGAAAAAATTCCTGAACTTGTAAAAGTTTGCGGCTTAAAGGAAATCATGCACAAAAACATCGGCGAACTCAGCCGCGGAAACAGACAGCGCGTAGGACTTGCACACGCACTCATGGGCGATCCGGAAATTTTAATTCTGGACGAACCCACCAGCGGACTCGATCCGAATCAGGTTCAGGAAGTTCGTGCACTCATCAAAAAAATCGGCGAAACGCGGACGGTAATAATTTCCACCCACATCCTCACGGAAGCCGAAACTTTGTGCAGCCGCGTAATAATCGTTTCAGGCGGAAAAAAAGTTGCGGACAGTTCCACGGAAGATTTGCGCGAAAAATTCGGCGGAAAAAGCTGCGTCGTCCTTTCGGTGGAAAAAAACGGCGGCAGTGAATTCAGCGGACAAATCGATTCAGTTTCAGGCGCGACATTGATTTCTGCGGAAGAAAAAAACGGCAGAACCGAACTGAAAATTTCCGTGGAAAAGGATGCAGAAATTCGTCCGGCGCTCGCGGAACTTTGCGTAAAAAACGGCTGGCTTCTGTACGAAATGCAGCTGAAAAAAAACAGCCTGGAAGACGTTTTCAAAATTCTCACGAATTCTTCAGGCGAATAAAAATCGAAAAAAATTGGAGTGCATGATGAAAAATTTTAAAATGCAGTCGTGGACGGTGGTGGCGCGTCGGGAACTTTCGGCGTATTTTGCAAGCCCCGTTTCATACATCGTTGGTGCGCTGTTTTTGCTTTTCAGCGGATTTTTATTTTTCACCACATTTTTTCTGGTGAATCGCGCGGAACTCAGGGGCTTTTTTGAACTGCTTCCGTTTCTGTTCGCGTTTTTTATTCCGGCGCTGACCATGAAAACTTTCAGCGAAGAAAAACGCAGCGGAACCATCGAAACGCTCGTGACCCTTCCCGCGGAAATCTGGCAGATTGTTCTGGGAAAATACGCGGCGTCTTTTTTGTCGTCGGCGGCGCTTCTTTTGCCCACGATTTTTTACGTCGTGCCATGCGTAATTTTTGCGTCAGGCGGAATCGATTTCGGTACGATTCTGGGCGGATACCTGGGCGGAATTTTTCTGGCGGCGGCTTTTTCTGCGGTGGGAATTTTTTCTTCGGCGGTAACGAAAAATCAGATCGTTTCGTTTTTTGCGGGATTTGCAATCTGCATTTTTTTAACGATGATTTCGGCGTTCTCGATTTTTTTGCCCGGCGTTCTGGTAAAATTCGCGTCGTTCGTTTCGGCGTCTGCGCATTTTCGTTCCGTTGCCCGCGGAATAATCGACAGTCGTGACATTTTGTATTTTGTTTCGGTGAGTGCAATTTTTGTTTCCCTTGCAATTCATTCCGTGGAAAATTTCAGGAGGGGAAAATGAACGGCAAAAAATTTTTTTCGTGGATGAAAAATTCTTCCGGCGAAATTTTTCTTTTTGTGGCTGCGGTGATTCTTTTGAATTTAGTCTGCCAGCGGATTTTTTTCAGAATCGACATTACGGCTGAAAAATCTTATTCCATTTCCGAAGCGAGCCGGCGCGTCGTAAAAAATCTGGAAGAACCGTTAAGCGTAAAAGTTTTTTTCTCGCAAAATCTTCCGTCGCCTTATTCCGCCACCGAACAGTACGTGAAGGACATTTTAGTCGAATACAAAAATTCGGCGAACAGAAATTTTTCGTACGAATTTTTCGATGCGGACAAATACGAAAATCAAAAAATTGCGCGCGCATTCGGGCTGAACCAGACGCAGATTCAGGAAGTGAAAAATAACGAAGTGGGACTGAAAAATGTTTTCATGGGAATCGTGCTCACTTACGCTGACCAGATTGAAAAACTCGACGGAATTTTTTCTTCCGACGGACTGGAATACAAACTCACTTCGGCGATGGGAAAAATTATTTCGCAGACAAATATTCTTGCAGGACTTGACGGCGAAATTTCCGTGACGCTTTTTAAATCGGAATCGCTGGGAGAATTTCAAATTTCTTCCTTCGACAAAATCGATTCGCAGGTGCAGAAATCTTTCGACGCGGCAAACAAAAAATTTCAGAACCGGCTCGTGCTGAAAAAAGAAAATCCGTCCACGGAACAGGCGGAAGATTCAGGAAAAAAATTCGGCGTGCAGGTCGTTTCATGGCAGAACGAAAACGGCGGAACTGAAAAAGGCGCAATCGGTCTGGTGGTGCAGTACGGCGAAAAATTTAAAAACGTTCCGCTGGAAATGCAGCGTTCAATTTTCGGCTACGGAATTTCAGGGCTGGACGATCTGGACGAAAACATTGCGGAGTGCGTGAAAAGCGTGGTGGCAAAAAATTCCGTGGTGGCGTACATAACGGGTCACGGCGAAAATTCTGCGGAAGACGAAAGCGAATCGGAAAATTTTTCGGCGGTGCTGTCGGACACTTACGAATTAAAAAACGTAAATCTCGCGGAAGAAGAAATTCCTTTTGCGGCTGCCAGCGTCATCGTCAACGGTGCAAAAGATTCTTTCAGCGACGAAGAACTTTACAAAATCGATCAGTTTGTCCTGCGCGGCGGAAACGTAATTTTTTTCGCGGATTCATTTTCGGAAATCATGCCGAATCAAAATGCGTACTATCAGCAGCCTGTTTATTTAAAAAACGAAACCGGTCTGGAAAAATTATTTTCAGCGTGGGGAATAAAAATCGGCGACGAATACGTACTGGACAAAAATTGTTTTACGCAGAACAGCCGTCAGTACGGAAAGCTGAATTTTTTTTACGTGCCGCTTCTTGCAAAAAAATCGCTGAACCAGAAAATTCCGCTGTCGAAAAATTTGGGCGACGTGTTTTTTAAAAACGCTTTTGCCATCGACACCACGGAAGCAGAAAAAAATCCCGACGCGAAAATTTCCGTGATTGCAAAAACTTCGCCTGAATCGTGGACGGTTCCCGTGACCGAAAATTTTCTGCTCAGTCCCCTTGCGCTTTTTCCGCCCGCTGAAGAAGAAAAATTTTCTGCGCAGAATGTAGCGGTTCTTCTGGAAGGAAAATTTAAAAGCGCGTTTGAAATTCCGCCGAAAAAAAACGACGAAAAAAAATCGCTGGAAACGCAGAATCATCTTGCACAGTCTTCCCAGCCCGGAAAAATTTTCATCGCGTCAACTTCGGCAATAACCACTTACGAACTGCTGAAAAAAAATTCCGCGGAACCCGTTGAAATTTTCGTGCGGAACGCGGTGGATTACATGAGCGGCAACGAAGAACTCTGTGCCATGCGGACGAAAAATTTGTCACTTAATTCGCTGGAAATTTCGTCGGAAAAACTTGCGCTCGCTTTAAAATATTTCTGTCAGTTCGGTCTGGCGATTCTGGTGGCGGCGGCAGGATTCGTGGTGTACGTTTTGCGTTCGCGTCGTCGTGAAAAAATCCGCAGAAAGTACGCGGAAAATTCGGAGGAGAAAAAATGAAAAACGCGTTTGTGCGAAAAACGATTTTAATTTTTGCCGTGATTATTCTGGCGGTGATTTATGCGGTTCAGCTGGCGACGGAAAAACGGACGAAAGCGAAAACGATTTTTGTGGAAAAGGAAATCGGTTTTGTAAGCGTGCAGAAATCCGGCGAAGAAATTTTTTCAATCCGGAAAGACGGCGACGAATGGACTGCAAACGGCGGAAAAATTCCGGTGGCGGAAAATAAGGCAAACGGAATCGTGAACAGCATCAACGAAATAAAAATTCTGGACGCGTGGAAAATTTCCGGAGACGACGAAGAGCGATACGGACTGGGCGAACAGAATTGCATCGTGGTGGAAGCGCGGCAAAAAGAAGGCGGCGAAATTTTACGGACGCTGAAAATCGGCAAAACCACTTCCACGGGCGGACAATGCTACATTCAGGTTGACGGCGGAAAATCGGTTTGCCTTGCGCAGGGTCTGTTCCGTTCCACGTTCGATGTTTCGGCGGAGGACATAAAAAAATCAGCGGAATAAACGCTGAATGTCATGCGGAAATAAAATTTTCGTTTCGCCGGATTTTAAATTTTCGTCCAGAAAAAGCGAGCCCATGGAAATTCGTTTCAGGTAGACGACGTGATTGCCCAGCGTTTTTATCATGCGTTTCACCTGATGAAATTTTCCTTCGGTGAGTGTGAGCGTGCACGAATTTTTTGAAAGCCAGATTAAGCGCGACGGTCTGGAAAAAAATTCGTGTTCGTTTTTTTCGGCAGGAACAAAAAATCCTTCAGCGCATTTCCGGCAGAAAAAATTCCGTTCAGAAATTTCCGCGGAATTTTCCAGCTGAACGAAATAAGTTTTTGCAACGTGAAAAATCGGATTTGAAACTGCGTGAGAAAAATCGCCGTTCGTCGTAAAAAGCAGAAGTCCTTCGGTGGATGCGTCCAGTCGTCCGACGGTGTGCAGCGGCGGCAGGGAATTTCGCGCGATGTATGAAAAAATTTTTTGCGGCACAAAATCGTAAACGTTTTTCTGATTCGCGGAATTTTTTTTCGTGCAGACGGAACCTGCGGCTTTGTTCATCATGAGGTAAACGTCGGGCGCAAGGGGAAATTTTTTTTCGTCCGCGGAAATGTTGTCGGCAAAAAGATCGATTCGTTCCCGCGGATTCAAAATGCGTTTTCCGTTCAGCGCGAAATTTTGTTTTTGCAGAAGACGTCGGACGCGCCGGTGCGTACTGATTCCCCGCCGGATTAAAATGGTTTCAAAAGGTTCCGTAAAAAAATCGTCCATGGGCAGAATGTTAAGGAAAAATTTTTTTTTGACAAGCGGAAATTTTTGCAAAAGGAAAATGAATTTTTTTTAAAAGAAAAAGTTCCGCGGAAATCATTCTGCAAAAATAAAAAAATTATGATACACTTCGCGCCATGGAGTCCGAGAAGAGCCGCAAAATTTTATTTCGATTTGCAATTTTTTTTGTGTGGATTTTTTTTCTTTTTGCCCTGGGTGCGTTCGTTTTTGTTGCGCCGGAATTTTCGCGGAAAAATCATTTTGCTTCGGAAAATTCTGAGCGGAATTATCATGTGGTGGTCGTGGGCGAATCGGACAGTTACGTTTTTCTGAATCAGGTTTTTCAGGGCGCGGAAAGTCTGGCAAAAAAATACAATGCCCTTGTGGAATTAAAAGTTCCCCGTTCGGAAGCGGAAAATCTTTCACTGGAAGCGCTTATCGATTACGCGTCGTTCGTGAATGCGGACGGAATTATTGCTGCGGTGAATTCTGAAAGTCCTGCGCTGAAAAAAGTTTTTCGCATCGACGGAACGGAAATTCCGATTATTACGCTGGGTCATTATTCGCAAAAAAATTCTCAGGTTTCTTTCATCGGCTACAATTATTCGGCGCTGGGAAACCGGATTGCATCGGAATCAATTTCGCTTTTTAATGCGGACGGAACTGCTTACATCCTGCCGGACGAAAATTCTTCCGTGTCGAATTCCGCGAACGTTTTAAACAGCATTCTGGATTTTTACAGGCAGAAAGGAATTTCAAATTTTCAGGTCATCGGAAAATCCGCGGAAGAAAACGAATCGCAAATTCACGAAATCATGTCGAAAAAATCCGCGGAAAAAAATTCGGTGGTGATTTGCCTGACGGAAGCCGAATCCATGCGCGTGCTGCAAATTGCATCGTCCCACGAAAATTTTTCGTTCAACATTCTGGGCTTCGGCGAAAACGAAATTCTTTCGACGTATCTGGAAAAAGGAATTTTGACAAAACTCATTTCGCCTGATTTGCAGAAAATCGGAAGCGCGGCAATGACGGAACTTTTTGAGTACCGCAACAAAGGCTACGCGAACAATTACATCAACGCGGAACTGAAAGTTCAGGAAGCAAAAAATGAAATTGATTGAATCGTTTAAAAAAAGTTTCATCTGGAAAATTATGGCGAGTCTGGTTTTCGTTTTTCTGCTCATCAGTTTCAGCCTTGCAATCGTAAAGCGAATCGACGACTATGCGCTGAACGTCATCGGAAAATCTTACGAATCGAATTCAAAACTGAACGAATTTCAGGAAGATCTGGCGCACATGGAAAACGACATGGAAAATTATGTGGCGTACAAAACTTTTGAAAGCGTAAATTCGTTTTATGTTTTTGCAAAACGCGTGGAAGATTTTTGCGCGGAAATGCCGGAGTTTCCTTCCACCGATAAAATTCTGCGGAAAGAATACACGGTGAATCAGCTGTCCCAGTCGTTTTTGTTTTTCAGTTCAAAGGCCGTTGCTGCACGTCGCGCGAATAACCTGCAAAACGAATTTTATCTGCAAAGTTTAAAATGCTACAATTTTCTGGAAGCGGAAATTTCTGAACTGAACGTTTTATATCTGCAAAAAAATGCCGGCGTTTTCGATGCGGACAGAAAAAACGTAAACCTGATTTTTAAAATTTACTATGCGTTCTTCGTGCTTTTTTTTGCGTTCGTCCTGATTTCCCTCGGATTTTTTTTGCGCCACCTGCTCAAGCCCCTCGCCGAAATTTCCCAGGTTGCACTGCGCGTTGCCGAACGGAATTTTGACGTTCCACTTTTCAACAAAAATTCCCGCGACGAAATCGGAAACATCTGCCGTGCCTTCGACCGAATGATAATCAGCATCCGCGAATACATCGGCACGATTTGGGAAAAAGCGCGAATCGAAAATTCTTTACGCGAACGTGAAATGAAAATGCAGGCGCTTTATGCATCGGCGCAGCTGAAAGCGTTTCAGAGCCAGATCAATCCGCATTTTCTTTTTAACACGCTGAACACCGGCGCACAACTTGCCATGATGGAAGGCGCTGACAAAACCTGTGCATTCATCGAACGGACTTCGGATTTTTTCCGATACAACATTCAGCAGAAACACGAAGCGACCATCCGCGAAGAACTTGGGCTGGTGGACAATTTCGTTTACATCATGCAGGTTCGATTCGGCAACCGTCTGGAATTTTCAAAAGATGTCTGCACGGAAAATCTGGAGCGGAAACTTCCCGTAATGATTTTGCAGCCGCTCGTGGAAAATTGCATCAAGCACGGATTGCAGAATGCACGGGGAAAAGTTTTTCTTCGCGCGGAAAATAAAAACGGTTTCGTGGAAATTTCCGTGGGCGACAACGGCGTTCCTTTTGCGGAAGAAATTCGCGAGCGCATTTTAAATTCGGTGAAAAAAAACGATTCGGAAAAAATTCCTTCAGCGAAAAATTCTCAGGCAAAAAATGACCACGCTGGAATCGGTCTGATAAATGTTTTTTCACGCATGAGAATTTATTTTCACAGCGATGAAGTTTTTGAAATCCGCGACGGAAAAATCGACGGAATAAAATTCATAATCAGGGTACCGGAAAATGTATAACGTTTTGACTTGCGACGACGAACAGATCATGGTGGACTCGCTCCAGTTTATCATCAAAAAAAATTTCGGAAGCAACGTGAATTTGTTTTCGTGCCTTTCGGGAAACGATGCGATTCAAATTGCAAGCAGAGAAAAAATCGACATTGTTTTCATGGACATCAACATGAGCGGCATGAACGGACTGGATGCAATTTCGTGCATTTTAAATCTCCGTCCGCAGACTGTCGTCATCATGCTCAGCGCGTTCGACGAATTCCGTTACGCACAGCAGGCGATGAATCTGGGCGCGTTCAAATATTTAACGAAGCCGGTTTCGCGGAACGTGGTAATCCAGACTTTGCGGGATGCCATGAATATGGTAGACAAAAAAAACGGCAGCGACGACGAATCCATTTCAAAAAAACTCGACGAAATTCTTCCCATCGTAGAAAACGATTTTATTTATTCGTGCATTTTCGGTTCAGGACGAAGCGAAGATTTTGCGCCCTACGCGGAATATTTTGATCTGGAGAAAAAAAATTATTTTTTTATGTGCATCGAAATTCCGCGCATGGAACAAAAATCCCGTTACGAAATTTCCTGGCGAATCAGAAAAATCGTGTCGCAGAAATTCAAATGCCTTTTGAGCGCATTCATGGTGAACCGGATTGCAGTTTTTGTGCCCACGGAAAATTTCAGCGGAAAAACTGAAGACGAAATTTTTTTTGCAGAATCGGTTCGCGAAATTTATACGCTTCTGTCAATCGAAATCGGTCAGGGAATTCGTGCAGGAGTGAGCAGAATTTTTTGCGATTTAAAAGACGCTTCGGAAAATTACAACGATGCACTTTCTGCGCTGAACAAAACTTCGGCGGAAGGCGAAATTCTTTTTTGCGGCGAAAAAAATTCTTCCGTGGCAAAGAGCGAAAAAATCAGCGGAATTGCACGGAGGCTTTTCAGCAGGCTGAAACTGGGCGACAGCGTGGGCGTAAAATTTCTGTGCAATCTGTATTTTCAGGAATTGCAGGGCGCGGGAATGGACGGCGACAAAATGAAAAATTCGGTTTTTGAAATTTTGTTTCAGGCGAAAATTCTGGCGAAATCTGCGGGCGAAAATTTTTTCAGCGCGGAATACGAAAATGTTTTCGGAGCACTTTCGGCGGCAACCAACATCCGCGAAATTCAGGACTTTGCAGAAAATCGTCTGGCGGAATGCGCTTCGTTCATTTCGGGGGCAAAAAAAGAAAAACAAAATCCGGCGGTAAAAAAAGCGTGTGCGTTCGTGGCGGAAAATCTGGCGGCGGAAATTTCGCTGGAAGAAGTTTCGCGTTCAGCAGGCGTGAGTCCGTTTTACCTGAGCAAATTGTTCAAGGAAGAACTGGGCGAAACTTTCGTGAATTACGTGTCGAACCTTCGGCTGGAAAAAGCAAAAAAACTTTTGACGGAAACCGATTTGTCCATCAAGGAAATTTCGGCGGAAATCGGCTACAACGACCAAAATTATTTCAGCAGGCTTTTTAAAAATAAATTCGGTGCGAGTCCGAAAGATTTCAGAAATTCAGCGTGGGAGGAAAAATGAAAAAAATTTTTTCAGCGTCAATTTTTCTGTTTGCGTTTTTTGTTTCCGGATGCAAAAAAAAATCCGCGGAAATTCTTGCAGAAAAAAATTCGGTTCCTGACGAAAAAAAAATTACCATCGGATTCGCGATTGATTCCATGGCAATCGAAAGGTGGCAGCGTGACCTGGACGTTTTCATGTCGCGGACGAAAGAACTGGGCGGCGAAGTCGTAGTGCAGAATTCGGGCAGCAACGTGGACGAACAGAAAAGGCAGCTCATGTATCTTCTGGAACGCAACGTGGACGCCATCGTAATTTTGCCGAAAGAAGCGAAATCGCTCACGGAAGAAATTGAAAAAATCCGCGGAAAAAATATTCCGGTGATTGCTTACGACCGGCTGATTCTGGGCACGAAAATCGATTTGTACGTGACGGTGGACAGCGAAAAAAGCGGGCGGCTGATGGGCGAAACCATGCAGAAAATTTGCAGCAGAAACTGGCTTTTCATTCTGGGGCCGCAGGAAGACTACAACATGGAACTGATTTTGCAGGGAATTTTTTCGTCCATGAAAAATCCGCAGAGTTCCGTGCAGGAAATTTTTTACACGCAGGGATGGAATTACGACCTTGCCCGGCGGAAAATGATTCGCGTCGTAAAAAAAGGTCAGCTGCCCGGTGCGGTAATCTGCGGAAACGATGCCATTGCCGACAGCGTAATTTCAGTTTTAAAAACTTATTATCCCGAAAAAAAAATTGCGGTTTGCGGACAGGACGCGGAAATTTCAGCGTGCCAGAATATCGTTTCGGGCTACCAGAGTTTTACGATTTTCAAACCGATTGTGGAACTGGCAAAAGTTGCTGCCGAATGTTCAGTGCGCCTTGCCCGCGGAGAAAAAGTTGAATCGCTGGAAAATCTGCGCTACGTGGAAGCGGAAGGCGAAAAAATTCCGTCCATGCTTCTGGAGCCGAAAGTAGTAACGCAGGAAAATCTCGAAGACGTAATCATAAAATCCGGCTTTCACACCTACAGCGAAATTTTCAAAAATTGAAGTCGGCACGGAAATTCAATATACTGCTGCGGGAGGAAAAAAATGGGCATCGCCAGCGCAACTGCACAATTACATTTTGATTTTGATTTTGCAGAAAAAAAAATTGAATCTGCACCACAGGAAAACGCTTTTAAATTCATTGACCTTTTTGCAGGAATCGGCGGAATTCGTTTGGGTTTTGAAAATGCGTTCGGCAAAAATGCAAAAACTGTTTTTGTTTCCGAGTGGGACGAATACGCACAAAAAACGTACAGGGCGAATTTTCACGATGACTTTGAAATTGCAGGAGACATAACGAAAATCGATGAAAAATCCATTCCTGGATTTAATGTCTGTTTAGCCGGCTTTCCTTGTCAGGCATTCAGCATGGCAGGGAAACATTTAGGTTTTAACGACAACTACAAAGGCGTTTGTCGCGGAACTCTTTTTTTAGATGTGGCGAGAATTTGCGACTACCACAAGCCCGAAGTAATTTTTTGCGAAAATGTAAAAGGACTTTTAATTCACGATAAGGGAAGAACTTTTAAAATCATAAAATCAACGTTTGAATCTTTAGGCTATAAGGTCTTCGCAGAAATTTTAAACAGCAAAAATTTTGGAGTTCCGCAAAACAGGGAACGAGTGTACATTGTCTGTTTCAAAAATGACATTGCACCAGATGAATTTATTTTCCCGTGCGGTGAAGAAAAAAAAGTTGCCATAAAAGACATCATGGACGATTCGCCAGTTCCGTCAAAATATTACGTAAGCGATGTTTACATGGAAGCATTGCGCAGGCACAGAAAACGCCACGAAGAAGCAGGACACGGATTCGGTTACGTAATACGCGACATCGAAGGAATTTCGGGAACAATCGTCTGCGGCGGAATGGGAAAAGAAACGAATTTGATTATCGACCACAGAAAACATTCCATGATTCCTACAACGCACATCAGGGGTGAAATCAACAGGGAAGACATAAGAAAAATGACGCCACGGGAATTGGCACGTCTTCAGAGATTTCCAGAAGAATACAAACTTGTACTTTCAGACACGCACACATACAGGCAGTT
>CAZACA010000057.1:0-11445 GCA_964483515.1 uncultured Treponema sp. | reverse complement strand
CACCTCTTTGAAAGAAAAAAAACGCAAGTTTTAAAAAAAGAATCTTAAAACCCTTTAAAAAAATAAAGCACCGCTTTGAAAGAAAAATCCGCTTTTAAAAAAATCAAACACCGTTTGAAAAAAAATTTGTGCAACAAAAAAAAACTAAACGTGTCTTCTTTTTCCGTCGAATTTTACGTCCCACAAAAAAAGTCCCTGGGGCGGCGCGGTAAAAAGCGAAAACTTCCTGTCTTTTCTGTCAAGGATTTTTTTGAATTCCGCGGAATCACTGCCTTTCTGCTCCAGACGAATCAGCGTGCCTGTAAGAGACCGCACCATTTTCCACAAAAACGCATTGGCTTCAATCTGAAAAACGAGCAGATCCGGATTCGATTCGTCCCGGAAGAAAAAAGCGTCCTCCACGTAGCGAAAAGTCGAAATGCTCCGGTCGCCGGCTGCTGCAAACGTTTTAAAATCCATTTCGCCGCGCAGAATTTCCGCCATGGAATTCAGCACATGGATTTCCGGCCGGTTCGGAATGAACCATCTGTAACGGCTTTCGTGAGCAAACGGTTGCGTTCCGGTCTGAATGAAATAACGGTAGCATCTGGAAGTAGCAGAAAACCGCGCACTGAAATTTTCGTCCACTTTTTTTGCCGAAGAAATCCGCACGTCCCGCGGAAGAATTCCGTTCAACGCACGCACGAAATTTTCTTCAGGAATTCCGTCGACGGGTGAAAAAAAATTCGCCGCCTGTTTCAGCGCATGAACGCCGCTGTCAGTCCGTCCGCTGCCTGAAACTTTTATTTCCGTGCGGAACATTTTATATAACGCGTTTTCTAATTCGCCCTGAACCGTACGTACTTTTTCCGCCGAATCCTGCTTCTGCCATCCGCAAAAATCCGTGCCGTCGTAGGAAACCGTGAGCAGAACGTTAGTCATCGTCGCTGAAAATGTTGCCTGACTGAAGTTCCTTGCCCAGTTTTTCGTAAAGGTCGCGTGCCATGTCCAGAAGCGGACCGGGTTTTTCCTTGCTGGATTTTCCCAGACCGAAAATTCGCGCAATCGCCTTTTTGCCTTCGTCCAGTTTTTTCAGGCGGAGTTCAAGATTTTCCCGCTGACCGTATTTGTATTCCAGAAGTCCGCTCAAATAAATCACGCCGTCGTAACCGTAATTTTTGTCCGTGTCAGGGCCGAAATTCGTAACTGATTCGATGGATTCGATTCGTCCGGTTTCGTTGATGAGCGTCTGCTGATAGAAAAAAAGCGATTTTCTGTAAAAAACCTGGGCAACGTAATCGTAATTGTGGGCGGGACAGACTTTTTCGATTTCATTGCAAATCCACGCAAGCCGCAGGCAGATCTGTGCTTTTTTAAACGTGGGCGAATATGCAATGTCGACTTTTTCGTAGCACAGAAGCGCCAGGTAATAAAGCGCCGCACCGTCGTAAAGCGTCCGTTCTTCTTCGAGATTGTAATGCGGAAAAAGCGTTTCAACTTCGCGCATCCTCTTTTTTTCGTCCTGCATTATACGGTCGAAAGAATCGCCGTCATTGATTTCCTTGAAATCTTTCCAGAAAAACGCTGCATGACAATACGGACACGCGCCCACTTCGTAAATCAGCGGATAAACGACGCCGTATTTTTTGGACGGTTCGTAATTCCTGTGAAGTTCGTCGGTCAAATCGCCTGCAATCATTCGTCCGCCGCCCTGATGCATTACTTCCTGCCTGAAATTTTTCCTGCACACGGGACAGCTCATGTATTGCTTTGCCCAGTACGAAATGGCCGGCTTTTTCGGATCGTCCCCGTACAGAACTTTTCGTCCGTAACTCTTTGTCGTCATTTTATTCCTCCTTTATTTTTTCGATTAAAACGAAAGAAACCGCAAATTCTTTTTCGTGGCTGATTGAAACAAAAACCGAATTTCTGCCGCATTTTTCTTCCAGAACTTTTTTTGCCGCGCCACTGACGTTCATTTCAGGTTTTCCATCCTGATTTTTTTCGATCCACACGTCTTTCAGCGAAAATCCGAAAATTCCCGTGCCCAGCGCCTTAAAAAACGCTTCTTTTGCCGCGAAACGTCCCGCATAAAATTCACTTTTCCGCGAAACCGATGCATTTTCAGAAATCCGTTCGTTTTCGTGGAAAAATCGCTCAATCATCCGTTCGTTTTCAGCCCATTTTTCAAAGCGCGAAATTTTTGCAATGTCGCATCCGATTCCAAAAACCATTTTTTTTACCTCGCGGAAATGTGAACTGATGCGTCAGAAATATTTTCCGAATTTCCCGGTGACTTTTCTTCAGCGGAATTTTGCGTTTCGTCCTGAATTTCAGCTTTTTCCTGAATTTTCACCGTGAGCGAAGAAAAACTCTGGTACGACAGCTCAAAAATCCGCGGAATTTCAATCTGCACTGAAAGCACGAACTCCCCCGCCCCGGAAATTTCCGCGCAGTCAACCGTAACCGAAACGTCCTTTGCCGAAAGTTTTTCAATGTCAAGCACATTTCCTGACAGCGTAAGGTCAATTTTGTCCAGTCCGCCCGAAATTTCAAGATTTTCAGCAAGATTTTTTGCCGTTACGTCAAATCCGCGGAATTCCTTTACCATTCCGGCAGCCACCACGGGCACTTCCACGCTGATTTTTCCGCCGCCCAGAACGGAAACGTAGGAATTTACGTTTAAAATCTGCGCTTTTCCCGAAACTTTTTCCGACGCCTGGCTTATGTCCACAACAGTTGTTTTTAATTCGGTAATTTTTTCCACCATGCTCGCCGGCCCCGAAACTTCCACGAAAGCAGGTTCCACTGAAGGCGAAAGCGCTTTAAATCCGTGCTGAACGGTTCCTTCCACGTCGGCCTTTACCGCAACGGATTTTGTCACTTTTTTTTCCACGGAAAGCTGAATGTTGTCGGGCTGATTGTAAATTTCAAGGGGCTCCAGGTTCAGCGAATTTATGCGCTCGTCCAGAACCACGTAAACCGGAAAACTGAAAGTTCCGTCCTTCTGCCAGGAAGAAATGTCCACGTAAGCAGAAAAATCGTTTTCGGTAAGGGAAGCAATCTGGTCGCGCCGGGTGCGTACTTTTACCTTTACGTAGCGATATTTTTCCGTGCCCGAAAGAAGCGCCGTGTTTCCGTCGGATTTGACCTGCAACGGAATGGAAAAAGTTTTCATGTCCAGAAGCGAAACCTGATGAAAAAAATAAATCATCGCTGCCAGAACAAAACAGACGATTTTTTTCTGCCAGTTTTTAGTTGTCTTTTCTATGAATGGATTTATGTTCATCGACTGTGTCCTCTATGATTTTCTGGTCGGGCGTAATTTCCAGCTGGCGTTCCAGAATTTTCGTCAGCTGTTCCATGGTCAAATCGTAATGCAGTTTGGAATCGTAGGCTAAACTGTATGCGCCGGTTTCTTCGCTCACCACAAGGACGACGCAATCGCTGGCTTCAGAAAGTCCGAGTGCCGCCCTGTGCCGCGTACCGAAAGTTTTTTTTATGTCGTACTGTTCGCTTACGGGAAGAAAACATCCTGCTGCCACAACTTTTCCGCCCTGAATGAAGCAAGCGCCGTCGTGAAGCGGAGTGTTGTGCCCGAAAATCGTTACCAGAAGACTGGACGACAAATCCGCATTCAGCCGCGTTCCCGTAGAAAGAATGTTGTCGAGTTTTGTCCGCCGCATGAACGCCACGAGCATTCCGCGTTTCTGTTTTGAAAGCATTTCCGCCGCAATCAGGACTGAATCCACGTACGAATGTTTTGCCCTGCTTCCGAACGTAAACCATTCCGCCTGACCGAGTTTAAGAAAAACTTTGCGCAGTTCGGGCTGAAAAACGATTGCAAACGCCATCATCAGTCCGGGGGCAATTACGTTGAAAATCCACAGAAGCGTATCGAGTTTTAAAAGCACCGCGATTGCATACGAAAGCACCACCGTAACAGCCGCCTTTATCAGCTGAAGTGCGTTTGTTTTTGTGATTATCTGGTACGCTTTATATAAAAGAAAAGTCAGAATTCCGATGTCGATGACGGGCCGCACGAAATCGTAAATTCTGATCAGATTTTCAAACTGATTCATATTGCAGGAGCGAGTTTAACACAGCCAAAGTATCTTTACAAGGCGCAACGTCATGCACACGAACCATGAACGCTCCCTTCAGCACCGAAAAAATGTCTGCACAGAGCGTTCCGTAAAGCCTGTCCTGCACTTCTTTTTCCGTGGACTGTCCGATGCAGGTTTTCCGCGAAAGTGCCATCAAAACCGGAAACCGTCCGCCGCAAATTTCACCGCATCGTGCAATGAGCCGCATGTTCGATTCGTAATCCTTTCCGAAGCCGATTCCCGGATCAACGATGATTTTGTTCTGGTCGATTCCGCTTTCCATGGCAAGTTCCGCCCGCGCTTCCAGATACGAACTCACTTCGTTAAAAACGTTGGCGTAATCAGTTTTGTTCTGCATCGTGGACGGAATTCCGCGCTTATGCATCAGGATGACCGGAATATTTTTGTTGGCGGCAAAATGAATCATCTGCGGATCGTCTTCCATGGCTGAAATGTCGTTTAAAATGTCCGCGCCTTCATCGTAAGCGGCTTCCATGACGGCTTTTTTCCGCGTATCAATGGAAATGGGAACGGATGATTTTTTACGGATTGCCTTTACCACCGGCACAATCCGCTGAATTTCTTCCTTTTCGTCGATGTATGACGAACCCGGCCGCGTGGATTCTCCGCCCAGATCGATTATGTCCGCGCCTTCATCGATTAAACTGAATGCACGTTCCGCACCGCCCCGGCTTCCGCTGAAAAAACTGTCAGGCGTACAGTTTACGATTCCCATGATGAACGCAGGAAGTTCCGTGGTGATTTTTCGTGACGAAAGGGAAAATTCTTTCATTTGAGCAACTCCTTTGATGCAAAGACTATTTTTTCAGGCGAAAGGCCCGCTTCTTCCAGAATTTGTGCGCGATTTCCGTTGGCAACGAACGAATCAGGAAAGCCCAGAACTTCCGTACAGATTCTTTTTTCCGCGGATTTAAGCAGGATGTTTTCCAGGTCGCGCCCGATTCCGCCTTTTTTTACGCCGTCTTCCACAAAAATGACCGCATCGTAATTTTCCGCAATTCCGGTAAAAAATTTTTCGTCAAACGGTTTTATGAAACGGAGTGAAAAAATATCCGCCGAAAATCCTTCCAGAATGAGCGAGCGCGCAGCAATCAAAGTTTCGCTGAAAATTCCGCCGGTGCAGACTAAAAGAATTTTTTTTCTGCCGCCCTGAAAACTGATGGACGGAGCAAATTCATCGCCCTTTAAAAGAATTCCGCGCCCGATTTCCACGGGATGCGAAAAAGATTCCATTTCCGACGGACAGGTCATTTTTGGCCAGCGGATGATTACGGGACAATCTGCACGATTCACCGCGAAATCCAGGCACAAATCCATGTCGCCTTTTCCCGCCACCGAAAGAATCGTCAAATTCGGCACTGATTTAAAAAGCGCAATGTCAAAAATTCCCTGATGAGTTTCGCCGTCGCCCGGAACCGCCCCCGCCCTGTCCAGAACAAAAACCGCATGACGGTTCTGAAGCGCAATGTCTTCAATAATCTGGTCAACCGACCGCTGAATGAACGTAGAATAAATTGCCGTTACGGGAATCATTCCCCCCGCCGAAAGTCCGCCTGCAAAAGTAACCGCGTGTTCTTCAGCAATTCCCACGTCAAAAAATCGATTTTTAAAACGCCGCGAAAAAGCATCCAGCCCCGTTCCCTTTGCCATGGCAGCAGTTACGGCAGCAATCCGCGGATTTTTTTCAGCCAGTTCCACGATTTTTGCGCTGAAATTTTCGGTAAAACTGAGTGTGTCGAATTTTTCCATTACGCCGTCAGAAATATTGAACGGTCCCACGCCGTGAAAAACCGACGGATTATTTTCCGCAGGGCTGTAGCCTTTTCCTTTTTTCGTTACCACGTGAATTACTACGGGCCGCGGAATTTTTTTTGCCTTTTTGAAAACTTTTTCCAGTTCATCCATGTCGTGACCGTTCAGCGGACCCACGTACTCGAATCCCAGATCCACGAAAAAATTGTTCGTTAAAAAAAGTCCCTTTATTCCGCGCTTGAACCGGAAAATCAGTTTGCCCAGATGACGGTTAAAATACGGAATTTTATCGATAATCCTGTCGATTCTGAAGCGGAATCCCTGATAAAAATGCGTAAAAGTCAGCCTGGAAAGGTAGCGCGAAAAGGAACCCACGTTTCGGTCAATGGACATCTGATTATCGTTTACGACGACGATTAAATTTTTTGAAAGCTGGCCTGCGTGACTTAATCCTTCAAACGCCATTCCGCCCGTCAAGGCACCGTCGCCGATTACCGCCACGACTTTTCCGCTTTTGCCCGTTAAATTCCACGACGTCAGAAGTCCCAGCGCCGACGAAATCGATGACGAAGCGTGTCCTGCATCAAAAAAATCGTGGGGACTTTCGCGGATTTTCGTAAAGCCTGAAATTCCGTCTTTCTGCCTGATGGAAGAAAATTCGTTCAGTCTGCCGGTTAAAATTTTATGCGCATAACTCTGATGGCTTACGTCCCAGACAATGGCATCGTCAGGACTTGAAAAAACCCTGTGAAGCGCAATGGAAAGCTCCACCACGCCCAGATTGCTTGCAAGATGTCCGCCGTTTTTTCCCACGACTTCTATGATTTTTCTGCGAATTTCTTCGGCAAGAGACGGCAAAAGAGACTTTTTTATGCGCTTTAAATCTTCGGGGGATGATATTTCCTGCAAAATCACGCTGAAACTCCGTAAAAAATGCCCGTTCCAAAAAAAAAGACCGCAGTCAACTGAACAACCGCGGTCTTCGTGAAAAAAGGCCTTTGAGTTACTTACTCTTATGGCGATTTCTTCTAAGCTTCTTTTTGCGCTTATGCGTCGCTATCTTTGCGCGCTTACGTTTCTTTCCACAAGGCACAGTAGAACTCCTTACTTTAATAAGTTTCCGCATTATGCAAAAATCGGCCGAATAAGTCAAGTAGAACGAATTTTTTTTCACGCCGAATTTTTCAAAGCAGGTCAAGCAGAATTCTGTTCAGAAACAAAACCGATTCCGCCGTCAACGAAAAATCCGCAGAACCATCCGCGTTTTCCCTTACAGAAAAATTTTTTTCGCCTGCCTTGAAAAGCCTGTTCCGCAAATTTCCGCGCCATGGTTCCACGGAAGAAAATTTTTTTTCGTACTCCGCCGAATTCACGCCGAATTTCGTGCGCAGTCCCATCATTAAAAATTCAAATTCACGGGTTTCGAGCGAAATTTCTTCCACACTCCGCGGAATTTTTTCTTCTGCAATTTTTTCCGCCGGATTTTTTTCTTTCCAGAAATTTTCGTAGCGCGAAACGTTGCAGCCGTTCGTCCACCTGATGCTTTTTTCGCCGAAAACCGTTCCCGTAGCGCCCGCCCCCACGCCGACGTAATTTTTCTGCCGCCAGTAAAAAAGATTGTGAAGGCTTTCCGCGCCCTTTTTACAGAAATTCGACACTTCGTATTGTGAAAAACCGTTTGCGCACAAAATATCCCGCCCCAGAATCCACTGGGAATCCGCAGTTTCTTCGTCGAACTGAATTTTTCCTCCGCGGATTTTTTTTTCCATGGGCGTTCCGTTTTCCACCGTCAGCGTGTAAAGGGAAAAATGGTCGGGTGAAAACGAAATCATTTTTTCAAGGGAAGAGGAAAATTCAGCGTCGGTCTGGCACGGAAGTCCTGCAATGCAGTCAAGGGAAAGGGAATTTTTCCAGAGCGATTTTACCAGGGCAATTTTTTCCGCAGCAGTTTCCGCCGTACATTTTCGTTCCGCAGAAAAAAGCGCCGACTGAGTAAGGGACTGAATTCCCAGCGAAATCCGCGTGGCACGATTTTTAAGCGCAAGAATTTTTTTTTCGTCCACGGATTCAGGATTCATTTCCACGGTGATTTCAGCCGGTTTTTCGACTGACAATCCGCACAGCAAATCCAGAAGAAGCGCCAGCTGTTCCGCAGAAAGAATGCTCGGAGTTCCGCCGCCGATGTAAATGGTTTTAAATGAAGTGATGCCGTATTTTTTTTTGTAAAAAGCCGCTTCGTTCGCCAGGGAAAAAATGTATGAATCTTCCGCCGAATTTTTTTCCACGCTGAAAAAATCACAGTAGCCGCATTTTTTTGTGCAGAACGGAATGTGAACGTAAAGCGCAAATTCTTCCATTCGTCCGCGGATTTAATAAAATTTTATTTTATTGAACGGAAAAATCTGCATGAGAACCCTGCCCTTTATGTTCGACGATTTTACGCCGCCATAAACACGGGAATCCAGCCCTTCAATCCGGTTGTCCGCCAGCACGAAATATTCGTTTTTGCCCAGCGTTCCTTCGGGAAGTTCGCCGCCGCATCCCATTCCGTCCCATTCCACCGGAACTGAATAAATGCTGATGTTATACGGCCTGGAAGCAAGTTCAAATTCGGTAAGGAATTGTGAAGAGCCCTGCGGTTTTACGTACAGGACGAAATCCTTCATGTAAAAGGAATCGCCCGGAAGAGCCGCTACACGACGCACTGAATCTTTTCCGGTCATGCGGGAAGTTACGCCGAACGGAGCGAATTTTTGCAGCGTAAAAAAACGCACCACGGAATTTACGGCACTCTGATAAAACGGAAGTTTTTCACCGTCCATGCGCGAAAGATAAACGACCTGACCGCGTTCAGGATTCCGCAGGAACGGACAGACGAAAACGACGCCGCCTTTCGACAAATCGGTTTCCATGGAAGCGGAACTGGTCACGGAAGAAAAAAGAATGCAGTTCAGGAAAATCGTAATGAAAATAAAAACTGAAATTACAAGCGCCACGGCTTTCGTGATTTTTTTCTGCTGCTTTTTTTTGTATTCAAACGAATAATCGCCCACGTTTTGTTTCATGGCACGATACTACAATAAAATATTTTCATTTTCAATGTTTTCCGCGGATTTTCAGTGACCGATCATCGTACCCGGTGAATATTCTGCGTTCAGTTCGCGAAGTTCCTTTCTGCCTTCGATGTAATCGTCGTAATTTATTTCCATGGAGCCGCACGCACAGCACATGGAACAGTCCGAACCGCAGCCCAGACTTTCCTGCACGATTTTTTCGCGTTCTTCCCGCGTAGTGTCCTTTATTAAAATGCTTTTCATTTTTTCCTCCGATTTTTTCAGGCAAAAAAAAAGACCCCGAAAAACGAGGTCAACATCTCCCACGGGAATTGAACCCATGTTGTCGGGATGAAAACCCGATGTCCTAACCACTAGACGAGGGAGACTCGAACGGCAAAATCCGTTGCGATGTCGGAACTATATCACGAACGAATTTTGCTGTCAATACGAATTAAAAAAAATTCTTCCGCGGAAATTTTTGCAAACCATCCGCGAAAAATTTATCGGTAAAGCGGAGAAACCGTTTCCACAAGCTTCATGTATTCGCGGAAAGATTTTTCGTAAATTTCAGCGTTTTCCTTTACCGGAAGCGTCGTTTTAGTTTCGTCAAGTTCCACGTGATTTTCCGCGAGTTCCTGAATGGACGAATTTTTTCCCTGCGAATTTTCAAGGCACCAGAGAGCCTGCAATGCCGCACCGAACGCCGCCGCTTCAGAGGAAACCGGAACTTTTACCGGAAGATTCATTACATCTGCCGCAATCTGCCGCCATACTGCACTTTTCGCTCCGCCGCCCGTAAGCCTGATTTCCTTCGGTTCAAATCCGTGTTCCTTAAACGATTCCAGTCCGCCGCGCATGGAAAAAACTGCACTTTCCAGAGCCGCCCGTGCAATGTTCCGCCGGCTGCAGTTCGCCACAGTCATGCCCGTAATGCTCGCCTTTCCGTGGGGAAGATTCGGTGTCCGCTCGCCGTTAAAAAAAGGAAGCACAAAAATTCCTTCCGCGCCCGGAGATGATTTTGACGCTTCTTCGTCGAATTCCCTGACGCCCAGTTCCAGAAGCGCACGAATCTGTTCAGACGCCACGGTGCAATTCATGGTGCACAGAAGCGGAAGGTAGCCGCCCGTTGACGAACAGAATCCCGAAATTCCTTTCGCCGGATCCGAAACCGGATTTTCGCTGTAGCCGTAAAGCGTTCCTGACGTTCCCATGCTCATGGTAAGAATTCCGCTTTTTACGACTCCCGTTCCCACTGCGCTCATCATGTTGTCGCCGCCGCCTGACGAAACCACGATTCCTTCAGGAAGTCCGAGCCACGCCGAAGTTTCCGCCGAAATTCGTCCTGCGCACTCAACGCTTTTTATTATCCGCGGAAGTTTCTGCAAAAGTGCCGGATCGATGGCAGCGCAAATTTTTTCAGACCATTTTTTTTCCTTTGAGTTGAACAATGCCGTGCCGGATGCATCCCCCTGCTCCATGACGTATTCGCCCGTCAGCAGGAAATTCAGATAATCGTGGGGAAGCATGACGTACCGGAGTTTTTCAAAAAGTGACGGATGATTTTTTTTCAGCCACAGAATTTTCGATGCAGTAAATCCGGGCAAAATAAAATTCTGCACTTCTTCCGCCGCAATTTTTTCTCCGCCGATTTTTTCCGTGATTTCGCGGCATTCAGCAAAAGTCGAAGTGTCGTTCCAGAGTTTCACGTTGTAAAGCGGATTTTTTTCTTCGTCCAGCGCCACGAATCCATGCTGCTGACCCGAAACGCCCGCCGCACAGACTGATTTTTTTCCTTCCGCGGAAATTTTCGCAAAACATTTTTCCAGACCGTTTTTGTACCATTCGGCTTTCTGTTCGCGAGTTCCGTCCGCCTCCGAAATCAGTTCCATGGGGCAGCTTGACGATTCCACCGTCCGCCTGTTTTCAAAATCGTAAAGCACGACTTTCATGCTCTGCGTTCCCAAATCGATTCCTGCAACCGTTTTCATAAAACCTCCGATTTATTTTTCAAAAAAAAATTCCTTCATGATTTTTTCATACGACGAAACAATCTGCCGCGTTTTATTTGTGGCAACTTTTTGCAAAATTTCGTTTTCCTGATATCTGTCCGGATGAAAATATTTCAATTTTTCCTTGTACGCTTTTTTCACTTCATCTTTTGTCGCCGAAGAATTCACGCCCAGAATCCTGAACGCCGCATCCATTTCCGAATTCCGCCGGATTATATCAAAAAATTTCTGCGACTGAAATTCCCCGCGATTTCTTGCAGAATTATTCTGCCACGATTTTTTTTTCGCTGATTTTTTTCCAGCCGATTTTTTATGCGCCGAAAAATTTCCCGCCGAAGATTTTTCCCCTCCAGAAAAATTTTCCGTTCCACGTGGCGATGAATTTCCTGCAAAAGAATTTTCCGTTCCGCGTGATGAAGAATTTCCCGCAAAAGAATTTTCACTTCCGCGTGCCGACGAATTTTCCGCAAAAGAATTTTCACTTCCGCGTGATGATGAATTTGCTGCAAAAAAATTTTCCGT
>CAZACA010000056.1:0-11459 GCA_964483515.1 uncultured Treponema sp. | reverse complement strand
ATTCTTTACGGAAAAAAAAAATTGGATTAGAATACGCCAACTTTTTCGGCACAAAAAAAATCAGGCGGTAAAAATGGCAGACTATCACAAATTCCCGGACGCTCCGGAAGGAACACCGGAAAGCAAATTCGTTCACCTGCACGTTCATTCGGATTATTCGATTCTGGACGGCGCAAGTAAAATCGACACTCTGGTTGCACGGGCGAAACAGCTCAACATGAAGGCGCTTGCTCTGACTGACCACGGAAATATGTTCGGCGCGCTGAATTTTGAAAAACTTTGTCACGTGAACGGAATCAATCCGATTGTGGGCGAAGAATTTTACGTTGCCTGGGGCGATCACAAGGAACGGAACGACGTGCCATTCGGTCGGAACGGAAAACACAGCCATTATTTTCATCTGATTCTTCTGTGCGAAAACGAAACCGGCTACAAAAATATGTCGTGGCTTTCGTCAATCGCGTACACTGAAGGACTTTACTACGGAAAACCGCGGATTGATTTTGAACTGCTGAAAAAATATCACGACGGACTGATTTGTATGTCGGCATGCATTCAGGGCGAACTTCCGCAACTTCTGCTGAACGACAGGGACGAAGAAGCATACGATCTGGCGAAATCATACAAAGAACTTTTCGGCAAAGACCGTTACTACATCGAATTGCAGGATCACGGACTGGCGGAACAAAAGGAAGTCGCGGTAAAACTCATAAAACTGGCAAAGGATCTGGACATTCCGCTTGTGGTTTCCAACGACGTTCATTATTGCAACAGGGAAGACGCCGAAGCACAGGACGCGCTGAGATGCATCGGTTTTAAAAAGCAGCTGAACGATCCGCATCAGACCATGGGCGAAGGCAGAAGCGAATGGTATTTAAAAACCGAAAAGGAAATGGAAATTCTTTTTCCCAATCAGCCCGAAGCCATGGCAAACACGCTGAAAATTGCATCCATGTGCAGCCTGACGATTCATCAGTACACTACGCCTGAATTAAAAGCGTGCCTTCCGCGATTTACGCTGCCTCAGGAATTCCGCCGACACGAAGATTATTCGCTGAATCAGGACGATTTCGTGCGCAATCTGGTGGAAAAAGGACTCCGCGAACGTTATAAGGAAATCACGCCTGAAATCCGCCGCCGGAGCGAATACGAACTGGGCATAATTTTTAAAATGGGTTTTTCAGGATATTTTTTAATCGTGTGGGAATTCATCAACTGGTCAAAGGAACACGGAATTCCCATCGGACCTGGTCGCGGTTCAGGTGCGGGTTCCCTTGTGGCGTACTGCATGAAAATCACCGACATCGATCCGTTCCGCTTCAAGCTGATTTTTGAACGATTTTTAAATCCTGAACGGGTTTCCATGCCGGATTTTGACATCGACATGGATTTCGATTTTCGCCAGGACATAATTCAGCACACGCGGGAAACTTACGGCGACGCGCAGGTAGGACACATAATTACTTTCGGAACGCTCAAGCCAAAAAACTGCATTGCCGACGTCGGACGCGTTCTGGGAATTCCGCTGAGCGAAGTAAACATGCTGAAAAAATGCGTGCCCGACAGTCCGAAAGCAACTTTTAAAGATGCGTTTTCTCCTCCCACCGAAAAAATGCCGGACGGCGGACAGCTCATTCAGTACAAGGACGATCCGCGCTATCAGAAACTTTTTTCCCTGGCGCAGAAACTCGAAGGCTTAATCCGCAACACGGGACTTCATGCTTCGGGAATGGTAATCGGTCTTACGGCGCTTCCTGACTGGGTTCCCGTTTTTAAAGATCCCAAAACCGGCGAAGTAGGCGTTCAGTACACCATGGACATAATCGAACCATGCGGCCTGGTAAAATTCGACTACCTGGGACTGAAAACCCTTTCGTTAATCCGTTACGCAGAAAATATCATCAACAAGCATTTAAAGCCCGGCGAAAAAAAATTCCGCACGGAAGACGTCAGCGAAACGGACAGCGAAACTTTCGATTTGTTTTGTCGCGGAGATTCCACGGCGATTTTTCAGTTTGAATCCCCCGGAATGCAGAAAATTCTCCGTCAGTGCAGACCGCGTTGTGTGGAAGAACTTGTGGCGTTGAATGCGCTTTATCGTCCGGGCCCCATGGATTACATTCCGCAGTACATCGACGGAAAATGGAAACCCGAAACGATTCATTATCCCGATCCGTGTCTGGAAAATATTTTAAAGGAAACTTACGGCGTCATGGTGTATCAGGAGCAGGTCATGCAGGTGGCGCAAAAAATTGCAGGATTTTCTCTGGGCGGCGCGGATATGCTTCGGCGTGCAATGGGAAAAAAGAAACCCGAAGTCCTCATGGGAAAAAAAGCGGAATTTGAAGAAGGCGCGGTAAAGCAGGGATTTACAAAGGAACACGCGGACGAAATTTTTGAAATTATGGTTCCGTTTGCGGGCTACGGATTCAATAAATCTCATGCAGCGGCTTACACGATTCTTGCGTACAGAACCGGCTGGCTGAAAACGCACAAACCCGCGGAATTTATGGCTGCGAATTTGACGAACGAAATAAATTCCATTTCGCTGGATACTTTGCCTGCGTACATTGAAGAAGCGCGACGAATGGGAATTCCTGTTGATCCGCCGGACATAAACCGGTCTGATTCGATTTTCGATGTTGTGGACGGACACATCGTTTTCGGCTTAAAGGGAATCAAAGGAATGGGTGAAAGTGCCACGAACCAGATTCTGGAAGAGCGCAGAAAAAACGGCGAATACAAATCGTTCATGGATTTTATGGACAGACTCCGCACGACCAACATCAACAAAAAAAATGTGGAAGTTCTCATAAAAACCGGCGCATTCGACAAGCTGGACAAAAATCGTGCCACGCTGATTTTAAACTATGAACGCGTAATCGCTTACGAAGACAAAAAAAACGAATCCATGGGATGCGGTCAGCAAAGCCTTTTTGAAGAATTCGGCATAAAGGAGTACGCCGATTATCAGTTTGAAGAAGCGGAAGAACTGCCCAAAATGGAAATGCTGAATTACGAAAAGGAACTCATCGGCTGTTTTGTTTCGGGGCATCCGCTGGACGATTACAAAAAAACGATCGAAAATTGCGCAACGTGCACTTCGCTGAACATTCAGAAACTCGCGGAATCAAGCAGGGCGGAAAAAGAATCTCTGGCGCGTCAGGGAAAATCGTCGTGGCAGACGCGGAATTCGGGCAAAAATTACGTGGCTGTGGGAATGCTGAAGGAACTGCGGGCAATCATTACAAAAAAAGGTCAGCCCATGGCTTTCGCGCGGATTGAAGACATGAACGGTTCCATTGCGGTGACTTTTTTTCCGAAAGTCTGGGAAGGAATCCGGGACAAAGTAAAGGAAGAAGGCGTTTATGCTTTCCGCGGAAAAATCGACGGCGAACGGGAAGAACCATCGTTTCTGGTGGACTCGCTGGAAGACATTTCCACGCTGAAAGAAAAATCAGTCAGTTCGCTGCACATTCTGCTTAAAGGCGGATTTTCGTCGGCAAAAGAAATTTCTCCTTTACGCGATTTTTTGTTTGGCGAATCAGGAAATTTATTCGTATATTTTCATGTGGGCTCAGGCGGAAAAAATTTCATCGTAAAGGCAACATCGCAGCTTACTGCACCGAATTCAAAAATTTTCATGGACGACTTAAAGGAAATTCCGTGCGTGCAGGATGCGTGGACTGAATAATTTTTTTTAAAAAATCGGAGGAAAAAATGCAGGTTTTTAAAATCATTTCGTCAATTATTTCGTTTTATTCGCTGATTTGTTTTTTCAGGATAATTTTAACGTGGATTCCGAATTACGGATTTTCAAAATTTTCCCATGCGCTTTCAAAAATCTGCGATCCGTTTTTAAATCTTTTTTCCGGCATAAAATTTTTGCGCGTGGGCGGATTCGATTTCAGTCCGGCTCTGGCACTCTGCATTCTGGGCGCGGCGTCATCGTTTTTTTCCATGCTCGGAAACGGCGGAAGTCTGTCCATTCCCATGATTTTTACCATGATTCTGCAAATCTGCGATTCAATCGTTTCGTCGCTGATCTGGTTTCTGATTCTGCTTTTTTTCGTGCGCCTTATGGTTCTTGTGTTCAGAAAAAATTCTTACAATTCCGGCGGATTCATCATGAATCAGATTGATTCGTCCATTGCACCGATTGTTTCAAAAATTTCCCGCACATTTTCGTTCGGAAAAAAATTGTCGTATAAAGCGTCGCTTGTCGTTTCGATTTTTGCGCTGATTCTGCTTTCGATTCTGGTGAACGTCCTGTTTGCAATTTTAGCCGGATTCTTTTTGTGATTCTTTCCGAACTGACGGCTTCCGTGGAATCGCTGCCCGGAGTGGGACCGCAGACTGCACGACAATTTGCCTCGCTGAATATTTTTACCGTTGCCGATTTGCTTTCGACTTTTCCGCGGAATTACGAAGACCGCACGAAAAAAATTCCTTTGGCGGATTTTGCGCTTTTTCCAAAAGTTCATTCGATTTTTAAAGTAACGGCGCACGCGTGGTTCGGCTACGGAAAAATGCGCACGCTGAAAATTGCTGTGGACGACGGAACTGCCCGCGGATTTCTGGTGGCGTTCAACCGGAATTTTCTGGAAAACGTTCTGACCGTGGGAAGCATAATCTGCGTCACCGGAAAATTCGAGGAAAAATTCGGCGAACTGCAATCTTCTTCATTCGATGCGGTGAGAATTTCTTACGACGGAAATCTGGACGACTACAAAAATTTTTCGCTTCCTGATTCCGGCGTGATTCCCGTTTATCCGCTTACCGAAGGACTTTCGCGCAAAAATTATGCAAAATCAGTTGCCGTTGCGCTGGAAAAATTCGCTTCATCCGTGGACAGTGAAATTCCGCCCGACGTAATGAAAAAACGTTCGCTTCTGGAAAAAAAAGATGCGCTGAAAAAAATCCATCGGCCTGAAAATCTGGCGCAGGTGGCAGAAGCAAAACGCACGCTGATTTTTGAAGAACTTTATCTTTTTGAATACAAACTTGCCGAACGGACTTTTTTGCATCGTGGAAATCTTCCGCAGATTGACGAAAACGAATTCCTTCACGACGAAATTTCTTCCGCAAAAAAAATTCCTTCCGATGACGAAAAAAAAATCCGCGAAGAATTTGAAAAAAGCCTTTCGCCGCGACAGAAAATTTTAAAGGAAAATTTGCCCTTCGATTTGACCGCGCACCAGATGAAGGCGATTTTCGACATGAACTGCGACATCGACAGAAGCCAGACGGAATGCAATGCGCTTTTAAATTCGGCGGAAAAAAAATCGCGGCCTCCTTTTTCCATGCAGCGGCTTTTGCAGGGCGACGTGGGTTCGGGAAAAACGCTGGTTTCGTTTTTTGTCTGTCTTCGCACGGTGGATTACGGCGGACAATGTGCAGTTCTTGCGCCCACGGAAATTCTTGCCAGGCAGCACGCGGAAAATGCAATCCGTCTTCTGGAAAAAACGGATGTAAACGTTGCTTTTTTAACGGGAAATTTAAAATCATCAGGCAGGGAAAATCTGGTGAATGCACTTCGCGACGGAAAAATCGACATTGTAATCGGAACTCATGCGCTTTTCAGCCGGAACACGGTTTACAAAAATTTGCAGCTGGCGGTAATCGACGAGCAGCACAGATTCGGCGTGACTCAGCGTGAATCGATTCTGGCAAAAGGACGAATTTCTGTGGGCGGCGTTTCCCACGGATGCGATTTGCTGATGATGAGTGCCACTCCGATTCCCCAGACGCTTGCCTTGACGGCGTTCGGCGACCTGGATTCCAGCGTAATAAAAACCATGCCGAAGGGACGGCTTCCGGTAAAAACTTTTTTGACGCGAACCGGAAACGAAAAAAATGTGTACGATGCGGTGAAAAAAGAATTGCGTTCGGGGCACCAGGCGTATTTTGTCTATCCGCGGATTGGCGACGGCGAAAACGATGACGAAAGTTTAAAGGGCGCGGAAAAAATGTTCGGATTTCTGTCGAAAAAAATTTACGCGGAATTTTCATGCGCACTGATTCACGGAAAAATCGATGAAAAAGAACAGTCGGAAATCTTAAAAAAATTTTCACGCGGCGAAATTCAGGTTTTAGTGGCGACGACTGTAGTAGAAGTGGGCGTGGACGTTCCGAATGCTACGTGCATTGCAGTGGAATGCGCTGACAGATTCGGGCTCGCGGAACTTCATCAGCTTCGGGGAAGAGTAGGGCGCGGAAATTTTCAGTCGTATTGTTTTCTGGTTTACGGCAAAAATATTTCTGAAACCGGAATCGCACGGCTGAAAGCGCTCAGGCAAAGCAACGACGGATTTTTTATCGCTGAAGAAGATTTGAAACTTCGCGGACCCGGCGAAATTCTCGGCACATCACAATCGGGCTACCTTGCGCTGAACATTGCAGATTTGTCCCGCGACAGGGAAATTCTGTCCATGGCCCGATTCGATGCGTTTGAAAATTTTAAGCAACGTAATCTTTAAGCGACCTGCCGATTTTTCTTCCGCTGCGGATTTTTGCGATGGCATTTTTTTCGATTTGCCGAACCCTTTCCCTGGACAAATTCATTTTTTCGCCGACTTCTTTCAGCGTCCGTTCTGCCTGTCCGCCCAGACCATATCGCATCCGGATTACCTGCGCGGATTTTTCGTCCAGATGTTCCAGAACTTTTTCGATTTCGTCCTTAAGCGAAAGGTCGATGATTTCGTCTTCGGGAGTCTGCGCGGAAACTGAAACCAGATCCATTACCGGATTTTCGCTGTCAAAACTGATGGGCGAATCCAGACTGATCATTTCCCGTGAAATATTGATCATTTCGCGCACGTGATATTTCGTCATGCCGAGTTTTTCTGCAACTTCAGCGAGTTCGTCTTCTTCGGATTTGTGTCCCAGCGGATTTACGTTTCTGCACGCTTTTTTTATTTCGCGGAGTTCAGCGTCTTTGTTCGCAGGAAGCCGGATTGGTCTGCCGATGTCGATGAGCGCCTTTAAAATGCTCTGACGAATCCACCAGACCGCATACGAAATGAAGTGGTAGCCTTTTGAAACGTCGAAATGCTCCAGCGCTTTCATCAGGCCCAGATATCCTTCGCTGATTAAATCTTCGTACTCAAGTCCGCGGTTTAAATATTGCGAGGCGATTTTTATTACAAAACGCATATTTGACGTAAGCAGTTTGTCGTGCGCTGCCCTGTCGCCTTTTTCGGCACGTTTCGCCAGTTCAACTTCTTCTTCGTTGGTTAAAAGCGGAATTTTTTTCACTTCATTCAAATGCAGCCGAATCACGTCGCAATCTCTTGCTGAACTAACACTCATAAATACCTCCGAGCTTTTTGTACGCTGAAAATTAAGCAGGGAGTGTGCCAAGTCCGCCAAAAAATCGATTTTTCCGCTGATTTTCCCGAATTCCCTGAAGATTCTGCAATTTTCCTGCTGAATTTTCTGCGCCTGACAAAACCGGATGACGCATTTTGACCCACTGCATTTTTTCGCCCGCTAAATCGAGTCAAAACGACGCAGTGACTGAAAAAAAATCACGCGGAAGAAGAAATTTGCTTTAACAAAAAAATTATTTTCATTGCATTTTGCCGGTTCGATTCAGAAAGCGACTCAAGCGTTTCGATTACCTCGCGGTATTTTTTATAAAGGCGAATTTTTGACGAATTTTCTGATTTTGTTGAGTCATTTTCGGCGGGAAAATCTAAAAGTTCTTCCAGCGAAACGTCCAGAGCGTGTGCAATTCGGAGTGCAAGGTCTGCGGACGGAATGCTTTGCCGCGAAATTCCTTTTGAAATGTACGAATCAGGAAAATTTGCTTCCGAAGCAAGCTGTTTCCGCGTTTTTCCCAAATAATTTAACTCGTTATCAACATTCGACCAAAAACTCATGGCTGCATTTTATTGACAAAAGGTATCTGCTGTACAAAATAATGGTTTATTGGTATATTTTCGCACAAACAAATACCAAAAGGTAACTTTTCGGAGGATTTCATGGAAAATCTGGTCAGCGTAATTGTGCCCGTTTACAATGCAGAAAAATTTTTGAGCCGGTGCATTCAGAGCATTTTGAATCAGACGTACAAAAATTTTGAACTGATTCTTGTGGACGACGGTTCCGCGGACGATTCTGCAAAAATAATCGAAAAATTTTCAAAAACCGACGGACGAATCGTTGCGCTGAAGCAAAAAAATTCCGGCGTGAGTTCCGCGAGAAATGCAGGACTCGAAATTGCAAAAGGCGAATGGATTGCTTTTGTGGATGCCGACGACTGGATTGACGCGGATGCTTACGAAATTCTGGTAAAAACCGCACTTGAACGTCAGGCGGATTTGGTTTTGTATCAGTTTAAACTTGAAAGCGCGGAGGGAAACGAAATTCCGCTGAAATCCGACGAAACAGAAAGGGAAATTTTTGTGCAGAATGAAAAATTTCCGTGGTACAGGAATTCGAGCTGTCTGATGCTGATAAAACGCCCGCTGATTTTTGAAAATTCACTTCGGTTTCCGCGGGAAATTTCCATGGGCGAAGACAGATGTTTTTCCTATTCGTGCTACGGTGTGGCGAAAAAAATCTGGTCGCTGCCGAATCAGTTCTATCATTATTGCGCGAATCCGGAATCTGCCACGCGTTCAGGATTTTCCATGAAAAAATTCGATGACGACGTCCGCTCCATGAATTTGCTGGAAGAATTTCTGGCGGAACGAAAAATTAAAAAATTAAAGCCGTCGATTTTTCTGCGAAAGGTTGAAATTAAAACGCAATGCTATTTTTTTCCTGTGCCGGATTTTAAAAAATATCGTGAAACTTTCCCCGAAATAAATTTTTCGTCCATGTTTTCCTGCGGATTGAAAATGAGCGTTTTAAATTTTTTTACGGTTCTGCACATGGATTTCGTTTCGCGCCTGATTTTAAAATTGCATGAAATTTTAAAAAAGAGTAACCGTTAATTTTCGCGCAGAATTTTGTTTATCATTTTCAGCGGAAAACCTTTTTGCATTAACGACGCGCGGATTTTTTCAGGGTCGCTTTTGAATTTCAGGATTTTTTTGTATGCCCTGCGGCAGATTTCTTCTTCGTCGTTGTCGCGGAAAAAATCGTCCAGTGCTTTTACGGCATTTTCACGACTGACGCCACGCAAAAAAAGTTCCGCGGAAAGTCTGGTTCGTCCTTCGTCATGGTCAATGGCACGATTCCTGAGCCACGCCCCCGAAAAACGCAAATCGCTTAAACTTCCGTTGCCTTCCAGAAAATTCAGCGCAGATTCCACCGCCGATTTTTCGATTCCTTTTGCCAGAAGTTTTTTTTCAAGCCCGCGCCTGGAATGTTCCGCCCGCGAAAGATAAGTCATTGCCGCATTTTCCGCCGCAAAAATAACGGACGCACCGAGCAAATCGCAATATTCTTCGTCGGAAATTTCCTGCCGGGCACAAAGATTTTCGGCCTTTACATGAGACAAATATTCTTCGCGCAAAAAAAATGCAGACCCTGCGGAAAGCGTAATTTCGTACACTCCTGCAAAAGTCTGCCGTATCTGTTGAACAAACAATTTATCGTTTGCTGAACTGGAATCTTCTTCGTGCGCCGCGCTGACCGTACTTTTTGCGTTCAACCATGCGCGAATCTCGTGTAAGGAATCCGTTTGCTTTCAGTGACGGACGTGCATTCGGATCAACCTGTGTAAGTGCGCGTGAAACTCCGTGGAGGCAAGCCGCAGCCTGTCCGTTAAGTCCGCCGCCACAAACGTTAATCAGAATGTCGAATTTGTTTACGTTGGAAGTAACCAAAAGCGGCTGAATTACAAGACGAGCCTGTGCTTCCGTAGCAAAATATTCCTTTATGTCCTTTCCGTTTACAACGATTTTTCCAGAACCTTCACGCAAAAAAACTCGTGCGGTTGCTGTTTTTCTTCTTCCTGTTCCGATGGCTAAATTCTTAATCACGATAAACTCCTGTTATACTTCGAGAGGCTTTGGATTCTGAGCGGCGTGCGGATGTTCTGCACCTTCGTAAATTTTCAGGTTGCCGATGATTTTCCGACCCAGTCTTCCGTGGGGAATCATGCCCCAGATTGTTCTGCGGAGCGGTTCCGTGGGATGTTTTGCCAGAAGTTCGCTGAATGAATATGAGCGCAATCCGCGAACGTAACCGGTGTAATGTCGATACATCATGTCATCGGCTTTGTTTCCGGTTACCTGAATTTTTCCGGCGTTGATGATTACGACGAAATCGCCGCAAAGTGAATTGGGCGTAAAGGAAGGCTTGTGCTTTCCGCGGAGAACTGACGCTGCTTTTGCGGCAACTCGTCCCAAAGTCTGTCCGGACGCATCGATGACGTACCAGTCATTTTTTACGTCGTCGTTCTTTGCAAAAATAGTTTTCATGTATATACCTTTCAAATTGAATTTTGGTCTTCGGCTTGCATCCTGCCAAAAACGCTTGCAGACGATGGGTTCGCCTGCAATATATACGGGGTGAGCAACAGTATCATTTTTTCGCGATTTTAGTCAATGTGAATCGACGGGAATTCCCCGTGAAATTCGGCCTGCGTTCCGCTGAATTTCCGGTCGAATTTCCGCGGAATTCAGTGCAATTATTTTTTTTCCTGTTCCTGTTCTTCTTTTTTTGATTCTTTTTTGTCGCGCAAATCAGCGAATCCGATGAAAATCGAAATCAGTCCGCAGAATGCCGCAAAACAGGGCAAAAATCCTTTTAAAAAATCGATGACTTCTTCGCTCCAGTCCAGTCCGAAGGGAAGATTTGCAAAAACGCAGAATGCAATTAAAACGATTCCTACGATAAGCGAAACCATAATCAACTCCTAATAATTTTCAGATTTTATTTCAAAATACGATTGCGGATGACTGCATACGGGACAAATTTCCGGCGCTTTTTTTCCGACGCAAATGTGTCCGCAGTTTGAACATTGCCAGATTACGTCGCCGTCCTTGCTGAAAACTTTTTCATCCTGAACGTTTGCCAGAAGTTTCCGGTAGCGTTCTTCGTGGGATTTTTCGATTTTTGCCACTGCCTGAAATAAATTTGCAATTTCCGCGAAACCTTCTTTCCGTGCAGTTTCAGCGAAATTTTCGTACATGTCAGTCCATTCGTAATTTTCGCCCGCCGCCGCCGATTCAAGATTTTCCGCCGTGGATTTGATTTCGCCGTTTAAAAGTTTGTACCAGATTTTCGCGTGCTCTTTTTCGTTTTCCGCCGTTTCTTCAAAAATTTTTGCAATCTGAACGAATCCGTCTTTCCGCGCCTTGCCTGCGAAATAAGTGTATTTGTTGCGCGCTTCTGATTCGCCTGCAAACGCCTTCTTCAAATTTTCTTCGGTTTTTGTTCCTTTCAGATTCATAAAATCCTCCGTCAAAGTTCTTTTAAGGAATATAAGAAAATCAAAATGAGTTGTCAACGTGGATTTTTTGCTGCGTTTCGCGTGATTTTAAAGCGATGCTTTTGATTTT
>CAZACA010000055.1:0-11621 GCA_964483515.1 uncultured Treponema sp. | reverse complement strand
TGTTTTTTGTTCTGGAAGGAAGCGGAAAAATCTGCGGAGAAAATTTTTGCACTGAAGAAATTTTTGCAGCGCTGCCCGGCGAAAAAATAAATTTTTCAGGCGAAATGAAAATCATGAAAATTTCCTGCGCCTGAAAAAATCATTCTGAAACGGAAGGTTCGTACGCGGAAAGCCAGTTTTTTATGGGCACCGTCCAGTCGCTTTCCGTTTCGCTTTCCGTTAAAAATTTTTCGTAAAGATTTTTTATGTGCATGACGATTTTCTGCGCGTCTTCTTTTTTTACGTCATCAGCGTTTTCAAAAAGTTTGCCGATGAATTCCGTCGCGATTTCTTTCGTGAAAAATTCGCCTGCGGTTTTTGTTACCATGTAGAGCGCGGCAGGAATGCAGTTTACGCTGTGCTGTTTCATGTACAGAACTGATTCGGCGATTTCCAGTCCGTGGGAAAAAATTTCTTCGTTCCACTGATTTTTTTCGCTTTCCAGAAATTCTTCGCGCACAAAAAGCATCCGGTAAAATCCGATGGTGAGGGCAACGATGGCAATGTGCAGGCTCGGCACGCAAAGATAATGCGGATCCCAGAACTGAATCGTTTTTGCGGCTTTCGTCGTCGGAACGGGTCGTCGGGTTGTGGTAAGGCACCAGGAATAAATTTTGTACGCTTCTTTGTACATGGAAATCATGTATCGGACGTATTCCGCGGAAAGTTTCATGCCTTCGTAACTTCCGAACCGCTTCATGGTAAGGCACATGGGACGAATCCAGAAATTTACAAAATCCAGATAGCACGGCGCCACTTCCTGTTTGAACGGAACTTTTTTGTCCAGTTCGTGATCGACGTTTTTTACGGGAATTTTTAAAATGCGGAATTTTTCCAGATACTGCACCAGAAAAAATTTGTGCGCCACGTTCAGCATCAGAATTGCAAAATATTTCAGCCCGCGCCATCGGAACGTAAACATGAAGTACGCGTAAAGCACGTTGAAACTGGTGAGTTTTCTGCCGGCGACTTTTGCGATTTTTTTTGCGTCCGGTTTTTTTGCGGGAGCGAGTTTGAATTTGTATTTTTTCTGTCCGTCCGAATTTTTCATTTTCCGAAAATCTCCTTTGCCACAGCCACAGTTTCCATTGCGTCCTTTGCGTAAAAATCCGCGCCGATTTTTTTTGCGTAATCAGCCGTTAAAACTGCTCCGCCCACGACGATTTTAAAATCCAGATTTTTTTCCGCCGCCGCCGATTTCAGCTGACGAATCGTTTCTTCCATGTTTGCCACGGTGGTCGTCATGAGCGCGCTTAATCCCACAAGCCGGATTTTTTTGTCCACGACAGTCTGCACGATTTTTTCAGGCGGAACATTTTTTCCCAGATCGATTACGTCGTAGCCATAATTTTCCAGCATCGCCTTTACGATATTTTTTCCGATGTCGTGAATGTCTCCCAGAACCGTCGCCAGTGCCACCGTTCCTTTCGATTCCTGAACCGCGCCGCTTTTCGCAAAATTTTCCTTTATTTTCGCAAACGAATTTCCCACGGTTTCTGCGCTGAGCAAAAGCTGCGGAAGGAATTTTTTGCCGCATTCAAAATCTTTTCCCACGCTGTCCAGTGCCGGAACGATGCAGCCGTCGATTATTTCCATGCCGCTTTTTTTTTGCAGAAGTTTTTCCGTTGCCGCCGCCGCCTGATCTTTAAAACCTTTTTCGATTATCGAAATGAGTTCGCTTTCGTCCGCGGAATTTTTTTCTGCTGAATTTTCTGCGCTGAATTTTTTCGTGCTGATTTTTTCCTGCTGAATTTTCTGCGCCGGATTTTTTTGAGCCGAATCAATCTGAATGAAAATTTTTCCTGATTCCACCGCGTCCAGAAGAATTTTTTCCTTTGCCTTTTCGCTGTTCGGGTCGGTTGTGCCGGTGTACGTTCTGATGAAGTCCAGGCAATTTTCGTCGAATCCGGAAAGCGTCCTGTAAGCCTTGTACGTTTCAATCATGGAAACGCTTGCCGGATTTATAATCGCCGCCGAAAGTCCTGCGTCCAGTGCAAGTGCAAAAAATCGCGAATTGATTATGTCCCGCCGCGGAAGTCCGAAAGAAATGTTTGAAACGCCCAGAACGAATTTCAGTCCTTCGCCGCCGAATTTTTCCTTTAAAATTTTTATGGCGCGGATTGTTTCCATGCAGGATTTTTGTTCGGAACTTGCGGTAAGGGTCAGCGTGTCGATGAAAATGTCGCGCAAAGGAATTCCGAATTTTTTTGCTTCGGCAATAATTTTTTCAGCCACACGAACGCGTCCTTCTGCCGTGGGAGAAATTCCGTCTTCGTCAATGCAGAGTGCAACAACCGCGCCGCCGTAATGTTTCACCAGCGGAAAAATTTTTTCCATGGTTTCGCGCTTTCCGTTTACGCTGTTGATTAACGCTTTTCCGTTGTATTTTCTGAGCGCATTTTCCAGAACGTCAGCCTCGCTTGAATCGATTTGCAGCGGAACATTGAACGCGCCCTGAATTTTTTTCACGATTTTTTCCATCATGATTTTTTCGTCGATTCCGGGAAGTCCTGCGTTTACGTCCAGAATGTGCGCACCGGAATTTATCTGGCTGTCGGCTTCGTTTATAAAAAATTCCATGTCAGAATTTTGCAGCGCTTCACGACATTTTTTTTTGCCCGTGGGATTTATCCGTTCGCCGATAATTACGCAGCCTGCACTTCCGCCCGCGTGAACGCTTTTGTTGTACGAGCACACAAAAGTTTCGTTGCAGAATTCCGCGGATTTTTTTTCGCGCTGAATGAGTGAAATTTCTTCCGCCATTTTTTTTATGTGGGCAGGAGTCGTTCCGCAGCAGCCGCCTAAAATCGCCGCACCTTTTTTAAAATTTTCAACCTGCGCTTTTGCAAATTCTTCCGGTTCGACTTTAAAGACATCGTGACCGTTTTCCACTACGGGAAGCCCTGCATTCGGCTGAACGACGACGGGAATGTGTGCGTATTTTAAAAATTCTTCCGCCAGATGCAAATCTTCGGAAAGGGTTCCGCCGCAATTAAAACCCAGCGCATCCACGCCCAGCGATTCCATGTACGTTACGCAGGTTAAAACATCCGCGCCGTTAAGCGTCCTGAAATTCGGCTGAAAAGTTACGGTCGCCACAACAGGCAGTTTTGTGTTTTCCTTTACCGCAAGAACCGCCGCCTTCACTTCGTACAAATCGCTCATGGTTTCGATTAACGCCAGATCCGCGCCGGATTTTTCCGCCTGAACCGCTGCTTCCCTGTACGATTCGTATGCTTCGTCGAAAGTAAAATTTCCCATGGGCTCCAGAAGTTTTCCGTTCTGGCTCGTGTCCCATGCAACGTAACAATTTTCCGCGCCGCATTCTTCGATGGCTTTTTTTGCGATGGAAATTCCCTGATGAATGAATTCCGCGGCAGTGTGACCGGCTGACGAAAGTTTTGCGGGAAGCGCTCCGAAAGTATTTGTGGTGCAAATCTGACTTCCTGCGCGAATGTATTTTTTGTGAATTTCCTTTATTTCGTCGGGATGATAAAAATTTAAATCTTCAGGAATGGAATACGACAGTCCCGGAATTTTTTGAATCATCGTGCCCATTCCGCCGTCGAAAAAAATCGGCTGAAAATTTTTCGTTTTTTCCTTTAAAAATTCGCTGAACAAAATTTTTTTCAAAATGTACTCCGTGAAAATCAGTTGTTGGTGGCTTCGAGAATTTTGTTTACGTTGCTGAAAATTTCCTGGGCGACGGATGATTTGTTCATGGTGTAAATGTGAATTCCGCGGATTCCGTTGGAAATCAAATCGATGATCTGGTCGGTGGCATAGGCGATTCCTGCCTGGCGCATGGCTTCGGGATTCGATTCAAATTTGTCGCAGATGGAAAGCAGTTTTGCCGGAATGTACGCCGATGAAAGTTTGACCATCCGCGAAACCTGATTGCTGTTTGTAATCGGCATGATTCCCGCGAAAACCGGAACGTGAATTCCCCGCGACTGAAGCTGATATAAATAACTGTAAAGCATGTTGTTGTCGAAAAACATCTGCGTCGTTAAAAAATCTACGCCCGCGTCAACTTTGTATTTTAAATTGTCGATGTCCGCCTGACGATTCGCGCTTTCCGGATGACCTTCGGGATAACACGCACCGCCCACGCAAAATCCTTCCGCCTTTAAAAGTTTCGTCAGGTCGCTTGCATGATTTAAATTTTCTACGGTGACGCTTTTTCCTTCAAAGCCCTGGGGAATGTCGCCGCGAAGTGCAAAAACATTTTCGATTTTGTTTTCCTTCAGCCGCGCAATTACGGATTTTACTTCGTCCAGAGAATTTCCGATGCACGTCAAATGGGCGATGGCAGGCGTTCCGAACGAAAGAATTTTCGATGCGATTTCTACGGTGTTTTCCCGTGAAGTTCCGCCGGCTCCGTAAGTGATGCTCATGAAATCAGGATGCAGTTTGCAGAGTTCCTGCGCGGTGGAAATTACGCCGTCAAAATTCGACTGCTGCTTCGGAGGAAAAACTTCCAGCGAAAAAAGCGTTTTTTTTGTTTCAAGAATTTTTTTGATTGTCATGGAATTCTCCGTTTTGTTTATATGATTTTTGATTTTTCAAATTCGTCCAGGCGGCGCAATTTTTCAGCGTCGATTTTTATGTGCAGATTTTTTTCCTGCGTCGGAAGCACCGTTCCCTTCGGAGCATTTTTTGCGCGGCGTAAAAATTTTACCTGAGTGTAGTACAAATCCGCTTCGCCGTTTTTTCGCGCCTTGGAATGGTACACCGCCAGATTTCCTGCGTAGAGTAAAATTTCCAGCGGAACCGATTTTTCTTTTTTTGCCCTGATGAAAACGTAGCCGCCCGAATAATCCCGGACGTGAAGCCACCAGTCGCTGCCTTTTACGTTGTGCCGCAAAAGTTCGTCATTTTCCGCTGCGTTTCGTCCCACAAGAATCGTCCAGCCCTGAATTTCGTAATGAAGCCCCGGATAAATTTTTCCCGTCTGCTGCCTTGGCTTCGTGTCCTTCCGCAGAAGCTGTTCGATTTTTAAAGGCGATTTTTCTTCCGCGATTTTTTTGTATTCAGCGTCCAGTGCGCAGATGGATTTTTGCAGAAGCGAAATGTCGTGTTGCAGCGCTTCCATTCCCGAAACCGATTTTTTATATTTTTCGTAATAATCCGCGGCGTTTTCCTGAGGCGATTTTTTTTCGTCCAGGCGGATGTGCATTTTTTTTCCCGAATCGTAATCCGTGCATTCCAGAATTCCGTTCTGAATTTCCGCGGCAAAAGTCAGAATCAGGTCGCCGGTGTGCCTTAAAATTTCTGCGTTTTCAAACTGCGATTTTTTTTCCAGAAGCTTTTGCAGCGCATTTTCCATCCGGCTTTTTTTTGCGTTGTACCATTTTTCAGCCTGAAGCAGCAGACTTTCCACGGATAAATTTTTTCCGTGTTCAGAATAATACAGATCGATTTTTTCGTTGAACGAAAGATTTTTTTGTTCCGCGGAAAATTTTTCATCGTCAAATTTGCGGACGGGAAATTTTTCCAGCGCGATTTTTTTTTCTTCTTCCGATGGAATTTTTTCCTGGGGCAAAAAAGTTCCGCCTGAAATTTCGCCTTTGTTCGGACGACGGAACATACAGTCCAGAATTTTTCCGTCTGAATCCGTAACGATTACGTTTGACGCGTTCGACCACAATCGCACGAAAATAAAAAGCCGCTCTTTCCATGTGGACACGTCGAATTTTACAATCCGGTCAAGACCAATCTGCACGCAGGAATTTATGCGCATTCCCTTTACGCGGGATTTTAAAAATTCGTTGAATCGCAGCGGAGTGGAATTTTTGGGCGGCTTAAAATTCGTCCGGTTGATTCTGCAAACCTGCGGCGACGTACAAATCAGAATGTTGAACACGCTGCCTCTGTTCGTCACGCGGAACGCAAGCGAATCGTAAGTGGACTGCACGATTTCCTGAATGAACGCGCCCTGCAAATCGAGTTCGCCTAGAATCAAATTTATTTCGTTGCAATTTAAAGACATTTGCGTGAGTGTATCATTTTTCGATTCAATATGGAATTAAAATTGAAAATTAAAATTCGCGCAAAAAAAAAAAATACAGTCCGCGGAAAAATTCGTTTCAGTAATTTTTGCTTTCCATCGAATTCAAATCGGCGATGACTTTGTTCAGCCTGGAAAGTTCGCGATCGAGAATTTTTTTGTAATCGAGTTTTCCCAGACTGATGCGCTCCCGTTCGTCTTCCCAATTCTGCAGATTCGCCATGTTCAGAAATTTAAATTTTACGTCGTTTGCCTTTTCCGCCCAGACCGACGCTTCGTTCCAGTACGTGTAGCAGATTTCGTAGCAGCTTTTTGCTTTTTCCAGATTGCGCAGATATTCGTCCTTCCACGGCGCATCGTAAAAGTACGCAACTTTTTTGTCGTAAATTCTTCCCAGGCGCAGATGCTGTTCGATGAGTTTTAAATTTAAATGCATCTGAAAAAGGCAGCGGTATTTTTCCCACTCGGATTCGTTCTGAATTTTTACGTAAGCGTAAAGCGGATTTGCAAAGTCAGCCTGAACTGCTTTTTCGAGCCAGTAAATATTTTCGATGCAATCGTCGGGCGTCTGCTGATAATGAACGTGGTACAGGCGATAAAAATCTTCCTTGTATTTCACCATGTACGCTGCGGATTTTTCCTGAGAAAATAAAATTAAAATTGCAAAAAACAGAACGACTTTTGCCGGCCTGAAAAAAAATTCTTTCACTTTTTGAATTTCGGAATTTGCGCGGCGGATTTTAGAATTTTTTCAAACTGAAATTCCGCAGACCGATTCGATTTCATCCGCAATGATTTTTCCGATTTTTTCTTTCGGAAGCGTCGCATCGATTTTTACGATTTTCATTCCGGCTGAATTTTTGTCGGCTTCGTACCCGCTGATTATTTTTTTGTAGGCATCTGCGGTTTTTTTTAAGAATTCTTTTTCTTCAAAAATTTCTTTTGTTCCGCGGGAAGAAATTCGCTCAAGGGAAATTTCCGGTTCGATTTCAAAAAAGAAAAGCAGTTGCGGCAACGGAAAAAATTGATTCAGCGCCTTTGGAATTTTGGGATCGCAGCCCACGCTCTGATACGCCAGGCTTGAAAAAAGATAGCGGTCGCTCACCACCGTAAAATTTTTTTCGCACGCTTCCCGAATTCCCGTGATTAAAAAATTTCCTTCCGTCACAAATTTTCCGTTTACGTGTTCGTTCCGGTCGGCGGCAAAAACATACGATGACGTTTCGTTGGAAATGGGAATTTCGCCTTTAAGTATCCGGCGCAAAAAAATTCCCGTTTCGCTTTTTGTGGGTTCGGCGGTGAAAAGAAATTTTTTTGCCTGCGTTCTGGATTTTAAAATTTCGAGTTGCGTGGTCGTTCCCGCTCCGTCGATTCCTTCCAACACGATAAAATTTTTCAAAATCATTTTCTAAAGCCACCTTTTTCGATAGAATGGAAAAGCGTTTTATGAATTCCCGCGTGCTAAAAACAAGTATCGGTATTTTGATTTTTCTCTTGATGCTTTTGTCTTCCGTCGCGCTGATGAAACCGGTTTACAAGAAAATCGATTCCGCGGTACGTTCCGCCGAAAAAAAAATTGTCGGTGCGGTGGAAGAAAAGTCGGGTTTTAAAATCTCGTACAAATCTTTGTCGCCGGCGATTCTATCAAAAATCTACGCGAAAGGTATAGTGGTGAGCGATGCCGCAACAGGCGAAGAAATTCTGCGCATAAAAAAAATTTCCGTTTCGTACAGCGTGCTGAATTTTTTAAAAGGCGATCCGGACAATTCGCTGAAAAAATTTTCCGCTTCCGACGTGGACGTTAATCTCGATTTTTCTGCATTTTCTTCCGCGGGCAAAACTGAAAAAAAATCCGTAAATTTTTCCGCGGAACAAATCGAACCGCTCATTCAAAAATTCGCTTTTAAAATTCCCTGCGACGTTCAGCTCAAAAATTTAAAATTTAATTTCAGCAGAAAAACCGATGCGTTTGCAATTTTAATCCGGAACGTTTCGCTGAAAAAAAATTCGCAGTACGTTCATTACAAACTGGGCGGGCAATTTTCTGCGGAAGTAAAAACTTTCGGCTACAGAACGGCGGGATTTCTGTTCGGACTGGACGGCTACCTGGTGAAAGACGTTTCGGGAAGTTTTTGCCGCCTGATGCTGGACGATTATTCTGCGGCGCAATTTTCCGTGAAGCATCTGGAATTTTTGACGAGTTACAAAAATCAAAAAATTTTTTTCAGGACGACGCAAAATAATTTTCCCTTCGGAATTTTCGCGGAATTCGATCTGGCGCAGATGAATCTTTCTGCCGATTTAAAAATGCAGAATTTCGATCCGCTGCAAACCGTCCGCGCGTCGAGTTACAAAAAGGCAATCAAAAAATTTCAGGGCACCACTTTTTCCACGGATTCGCAGTTTACGCTTGACGCAAAAAATTTCCGCTACGAATGGCAGTCAAAAACTTCCGCGGAACTGACGAAGCGAATTTCAAAAAAAGGTCAGAGCGTAAGTTTGTCTGCCGTCGGAAACAACACCGATGTGAACGTGGAATTTCTGCGGGCGGAAGGCGAATTTTTTCAGGGCACGTTTGAAGGAAATTTTTACATTCCGAAACTTCAGCCGTCGGGATATTTAAATCTGGAGTACTACGCGTTTCATTTAAACGGCAACAAAATGTCTGCGGAAATTTATTTTGATCCGCGGAAAGACAGGGGCTTCGATTTTTTTATTCCGCAGCTTTATTTCGGCGACTACTGTTTTTACACGGCGTTTCAGGGTTACGCGACGCTGGGCAGAGAAATCGAACTGATTGTGGAAGCAAGCGATTATTCACACGCGGAATCAGGCGAGCCCGGACGAATTTATGCTTCGGGAAATTTGCAGCTGGGAAAAAATAAATATTTGCAGGCATCGGCGGAAGTGAAAAATTTTTTCGTGGAAACCGGAATCAAAACCGGCGCATTTTTTGCAGAACGAAACGGACGGGACGTTTTAAAAAAAGTGACGCAAATTTCCGAACCGTACATCTGCAACGTGGAAGCGTATTTCGCTACGGATTTTAAAAGTTACACTTACAATTCGCCCATGGTTCTTGTGGCAAATACGAAAACCGACCGCGAGGCACTTCTGGTTTCGTTCGACGGAAGCGGCACGACGGTTCAGTTCAGCAGCATCGATTTTTATCACGGATCGAATTCCCTTTCGGCTTCAGGCGGATTCGACGTGCGCGTAAAAAAACGCAGCATGACTTTTTTTGCCGACATGAATTTCAATTCGCTGCCGTACAGTTTTTCAGGCGATTACGATTTCGGCGACTGGATGACGATTACCGGAAGTTACGGTCTGGACGTGGCGGTGAATTTTAAAAATTACATCGACGGATTTTTAAAATTAAAAAATTTTCCCGTGGCGTTAAACGGATTCGTTCTGGACGCGACGCTGGATTCAAGTTTTTCGTTTCCGTCAAAAGGCGAGTGGAGTTTCATTCTGGACGAATTTGAAATTTCCGAATTGTCGCATAAATTCCGGCTCGACCCGAAAATCCGCGTGCAGGGAATTTTCGACGAAAAAAGTTTTGTTGCATCAAACGTGCTTTACTCCGATTCCGCGTCATCACTGGAAGGCGACGGCTACGTAATGTGGAATTTCGGCGGAGGAATTTTTGAAGGCGCAAACGTTTCGCTGAATTTAAAAAATAATTCTTCGGCGGAAAAAATTTCGCTTCAGGGAAATTTAACCAATCCGCTTCTGCTGAATTTTTCCGCGGAAAATTTAAAGCGTGATTTTTATTTTTCGGCGGGCTGCGACATTTTTGAATTTCCGGTTTCGCGATTTCTGGCGGGGCAAAAAAAAGACAACACGATTTCTGCGTCGCTGAATGCAAGCGGAACTTTTGAAAATCCGTATCTGTCCATGGACGTAAAAAATTCTTCGGTCTGGTTTGGCGGCGCGAATCTTTTTGCGAATTTAAATTGTTCGCTGGTGGAAAAAGTTTTTGAAATTACGGGCGGAAATCTGGAGTGGCGGAATTTTTGCGTTTCGGCGATTTCGGCGCTGATGGATTTCAATTCGTTCGACGGAAGTGCAAAAATCGAGTCGTCTGCTTCGGTGGCGGAAACGGACATGGAAACGGTTTTAAATTTAAAGATGGAAAATCTTTCCGACGATGCAGAAAAAATTCCTGATTCGTTTTCGCTGGACGTGGAAGTTTCGGATTTTAAAAGCGAGTTCGTGAAAAATTTCGTGCCGCTGAAAATTTCGCTCATCCGTTCGCCGGGACGATTCGACATTGCCACGGATGAAAATCTGGGCGCGTTCGGTGAAATTCTTGACGGCGGAAAAATTTCGTTTTTTGTGGGCGAAGACAAACCGTTTCATTTTGCGCTGGACGGAACTTTTAAAAATAAAATCGTGAATTTGAATTTCGGCGGAATTTATCTGGACGCGGGAAAAATTTTCGGTGCGTTTAATTCGGATCTGGTTTCGGTTTATTCGGCGATTGTGGAAGGCGCGCTGAACGTTTCGGGCAACATTACCGACCCGAATTTAAACGGACGGCTTTCGGTTTCTTCCGTGGATTTTAATCTGCCGCAATACGTTTCCGACAGAATTCGCACGGACGAAATTACGGTGGAACTTTCACAGGAAGAAATTTCGGTTCCTGAAACGGTTTTTAAAATCCGCGACGGACGGCTTGCTTTCAATGCGCTGGCAGTTCTTGACCACTGGAAACTGGACAGTCTGCAAATAAACGCTTCGACTTACGAAGACGAAGACATTCCCGTGGACGCAAAAGTTTCGCATTTCCGCGTGGCAGGATTTGCTTCGGCGGACGCTTCGGTTCTGGTGGAAGACGGTTCGGTTTCGCTGAACGGTTCGGTGGGACTTCGCAACACGAATCTTTCGCTTTCGCTGAATCCGGCTGAATCGCAGCAGAAAAAGAAAAAATCGGCAAAGTCGAATCTGGATTTTTCGGTGAACCTGGACGTTCTGGTGGGCAAAAAAGTGCAGGTGGAAATAAATCCGCTTTTGAGAAGTCTGATTGCACCGTCGACGCCAATTTCGGTTTCGGCGGATACTTCCACGGGACTCTGGAACGTAAAGGGCGACATCGTTTTGCGCGGCGGAGAAGTTTCGTATTTAAGCCGGAATTTTTATTTGAAGCAGGGCCGGCTGATTCTGGACGAAACGCAGAATAAATTTGATCCGGTTGTAACTGTGCGCGCGGAAACTCGTGAACACGATTCCAACGGTGAACCGATTACGATTTCGCTTTCGGCAATTTCGCAGAATGTTTCGCGATTCAATGCAGTGCTTTCATCGTCTCCGGCAAAATCGGAAAAAGAAATCATGGACATTCTGGGACAAATCGTAAAAGGCGATTCGTCAAGTGTAAGCGGACTTCTGGTGGCAGGCGTGGATTACGGCGTGAATGCAACGGTTCTGCGGAAAATTGAAGGTGCATTGCGTGACTTATGGAATTTTGATATATTTTCCGTCCGCACGACGATTTTGCAGAATTCACTTATGCAGGGTTTGAACATAAACTCGAAATCCGAGAATGATTCCGTTATCGGTAACTTAT
>CAZACA010000054.1:0-11813 GCA_964483515.1 uncultured Treponema sp. | reverse complement strand
AAACTTTTTTTAACGCAAAATTTTTCGCTGAATTTCCGTGCCGTTTTTTTATGCAAATTTTTTCCGACGAATTTCAGCGACATTTTTTTCTGCAATTTTTTCCGCTGAATTTTTCGCGACATTTTTTTCCGCAAAATTTTTCCGCTGAATTTTTCGCGACGATTTTTTACCGCAAAATTTTTCCGCTGAATTTCTGCGACGGTTTTTCCCACAAATTTTTTCGCTGAAATTTTTGTGCCATTTTTTTATGCAATTTTTTCCGCGGAATTTGGGTTGGGGAATTCTGTAAAAAACCTTTTCGCAAAAAAAATTTTTTTGTATGATTGCCGAAAAATTTCCACAGGAGAAACCAATGCAATACGGATTTTTCGACGACGACGCAAAAGAATACGTCATCACCCGGCCGGACACGCCGACTTCCTGGAGCAATTATCTGGGTTCCACGGAATACGGTGCGGTCATTACGAACAACGCAGGCGGATACGGATTCTACAAATCAGGTGCGCAGGGAAGATTCATGCGGCTCAGATTCAATTCAGTTCCCATGGATCAGCCGGGCCGATATTTTTACCTTCGCGACATGGATTCAGGCGATTTCTGGTCAGCGTCATGGCAGCCTGTGGGAAAACCTTTAGGCGAATACAAATCGGAATGCCGACACGGAACCGCGTACACCATAATAAAATCGGAATACCGCGGAATTCAGACCGAAACAAAATATTTCGTTCCGCTGAATCAGAATTTTGAATACTGGCAGCTTAAAGTAACGAATTCCGGCGACAAAAAACGAAAAATCCGCGCGTTTTCTTACTGCGAATTTGCCAATCACTGGAACACGACGCAGGATCAGGTAAATCTGCAATATTCGATTTTTATCGTGAAAGGTGAAAAATTTGCGCCGAATCTTCTGCGTTATTCCATCCACGAAAATCTTTACAGGCAGCATCAGAAAAATCCGCAGGAAAAAAATTTCATGAATCTGTGGATGGGACTCGCGGAATCTGAAATGACCGGATTCGACACAAGCCGCGAATCTTTCATCGGAACGTACGGAAGTTATAAGGAACCCGATGCAGTAAAATCCGGTGAATGCAGGAATTCTCAGGCGTTCGGCGACAATTCATGCGGAACGATTCAGACTGACCTGGAACTCGCGCCGGGAGAATCGAAGGAAATCATCGTGCTTCTGGGAATCGGCGATGCTGCGGAAGAAGGCAAAAAAATTCTCGCGGAATTCGGAAATGCAGAACGCGCCGACGAAGAATTTAAAAAACTCAGGGAAAACTGGCACGCAAAACTTGGAAGTTTTTCTGCATCCACGCCCGACGAAGACATAAATCATACTGTGAACGTCTGGGGACTTTACAACTGCCTGATTACTTTTGCATGGTCACGCGCTGCTTCCCTCGTGTACAACGGTGAACGGGACGGACTTGGTTTCCGCGATTCAGTGCAGGACATCCTTGGTGTGAGTGCCGCAATTCCGTCGCAGGCTGAAGAACGTCTGATTCGTCTTTTAAGCGGACAATTTTCCAACGGCGGAGCGCTTCCGGTCATCGGAAAAGATTTCGTTGCAGGAAAACAGCCGCCGCTTCCTCCCGAAGAATTCCGGAGCGATGACTGCCTGTGGTTTTTTAATGCAGTTCCGTGCTTCGTTGCAGAAACGGGAAATTTCGATTTTTTCAACAAAAAAATTCCTTACGCGGACAAAGGCGAAGATTCGGTTTACGGTCATTTGAAGCGCGCAATTCTTTTCAATCTGGAGCGGACCGGTGCAAACGGACTTCCCTGCGGACTTCTGGCGGACTGGAACGACTGCCTGAAACTCGGCTACCACGGCGAAAGTCTTTTTGTTGCGTTTCAGCTCAGGCTCGCCCTTACGACTTACGCGGACATTTCAATCCGGCTGAAAAAAAATGATGAATCGGCATGGGCTTTAAGCGAACGGAAAAAACTGGACGAAAACATTCAGAAAAAATGCTGGGACGGAAAATGGTTTGTCTGGGCAATCGCGGAAGACGGAACGGTTTACGGAACTCATTCCATTGAAGAAGGACAAATTTATTTCAATACGCAGGTCTGGTCGGTGCTTTCCGGTGCGGCAACTGCTGAACAGCAGAAACTTTGCCTTGAATCGGTAAAGGAAAAACTTGCCACGCCATACGGACTGATGCTCTGTGCGCCTCCTTTCGTTTATGCAAAATCTTCGCTGATGAGTTCGGTGGTTTATCTTCCGGGCATAAAGGAAAACGCAGGAATTTTCAATCACACGCAGGGCTGGGGCGTAATCGCTGAAACAATCGGCGGAAACGGAAACCGTGCGTACGAATACTGCAAGGCGTCGCTTCCGGCTGCATACAATTCACGTGCAGAAATCCGTCAGAGCGAACCGTACGTCATCGGTCAGACGACTTATTCCACCTATTCGTCCCGTCCGGGCAACACACGCGTTTCATGGCTTTCGGGCGCGGCAACGTGGAACTATTATTCCATTACGCAATACATTCTGGGAATCCGGCCGCAGTACGACGGAATTTTAATCGACCCGTGCATAAAAAGCGACTGGGACGGATTCAGCGTAAAAAGGCGGTGGCGCGGAATGAACGTTGAAATTCGCGTAGAAAATCCGGAGCACGTCTGCAAGGGAATCGAATCGCTGGAAATCGACGGAAAAAAAATCGGTTCGGCAAAAATTTCCGCGGAACTGATTCACGACGGTTCAACGATTCGTGCGGTCATGGGAAAAAATGCGCTTCCTGTAGAAAACGAACGGTTGTAAGTCAAAAATTTCGGAGGAAAAAATGGAACAATACAAAAAGGAATTCATCGATTTCATGGTTGAGTGCGGCGTGCTGAAATTCGGTTCGTTTACTCTAAAAAGCGGACGAAAATCTCCGTTTTTCATGAACGCGGGCGCTTACGTTACCGGCTCGCAGATTTCGCGTCTGGGAAAATTTTACGCCCGTGCAATTCATGAAAATTTCGGCGACGAATTCGACGTGCTTTTCGGACCGGCGTACAAAGGAATTCCGCTTGCAGTTGCCACAGTCGTTGCATATCACGAACTTTACGGCAGGGAAATCCGCTACTGTTCAAACCGGAAAGAAGCGAAAGACCACGGAGACGCAGGAATTCTTCTGGGCAGCAAAATTTCGGATGGTGACAGAATCGTAATCATCGAAGACGTAACCACTTCCGGAAAATCCATCGACGAAACGTACCCGATCGTAAAATCCCAGGGCGACGTAAAAATTCTGGGCGAAATCGTTTCACTGAACCGGATGGAAAAAGCGGGCGACTCCAAAAAAAGTGCACTGGATTCCATTCAGGAAAAATACGGATTCAAGGCGTGCGCAATCGTTTCCATGAAAGATGTCATTGAAGCGCTGGACGGAACCGTAATCACTGCGGAAATCAAAAAGGAAATCGATGAGTACTACAGGGAATGGGGCGCGGAATAAACTATACATTTTTGTGGTGGCAGTTTTTGCGCTGTCGTTAAACGGGTGCAGAAAAAATTCCGCGGAAAAATCTGTACCCACCCGAATCGTCTGTCTGTCCCCGTCGGGCGCGGAAATTCTGTCTGCGTTGGGCGAAGGCGGACGGATTGTTGCACGCACTGATTTCTGCAATTATCCCGCGGAAATTCTGTCACTTCCATCGGTGGGCGGATTCGACGAAAAATCCGTAAGCGTTGAAAAAATTCTTTCGTTTTCCCCTGATCTGGTTTACGGCTCGGAAGGAATTCACGACGGAATTTTCAGGCAGATCGAAAATTTCGGCACGAAAACGTACGCAGGAAAAGGAAGCCGCGGAATTTCTGAAACTGAAACCGAAATAAAGGAAATCGCGGAAATTCTGGGCGCACCGGAAAAAGGCGAAGAAATCGTCGGACAGATGGAAGAAAAAATTCAATCTGTACCCAAATCTGTACCCTTTCCAAAAGTTTACTACGAAGTCTGGTGCGAACCGTTCATCACCGCAGGAAAAAATTCCTTCATCGGCGAAATAATTCAGAAAGCAGGCGGCGAAAATGTCTTCGGCGAAACGTCAGGCGGCTACCCGATGATAAGCGAAGAATCCATAATCGCAAAAATGCCGGACGTCATAATTCTGCCCGACTCCAACGGAATCACGACAGAATCAGTGAAAAATCGCCACGGATGGGTACAGATTCCCGCAGTAAAAAACGCACGGATTTTTCTGGTGGATGCAGATTTGCTTTCGCGTCCCGGCCCGAGAATCGCGGATGCAGTTTTGCTTTTGAACGGAATTTTTCAGGACATGGCAAAATGAAAAAAAACGCTTTTTTTGTGGCGGCGGCGGTAATTTTTTCGTTTGCACTGTCGATTTTTTTGGGCGCGGAAAAACTGTCCCCGTTGGATGCAATCTGTACCCCTCAAAGTTTTTCGCGGCTGATTTTTGTGAATCTGCGCCTTCCGCGAAGTTTTTTGTGCGTTTTGTCAGGCTCACTTTTAGCAGGAAGCGGTGCTGCGTTTCAAATGCTTTTCAGGAATCCGCTGGCGGAACCCGGAATTCTGGGAATTTCTTCAGGGGCGACCATGGGTGCAGTTCTGGCGGCGTGCATCGGAAAAAAATCCGCGGATGCCCTTTTTGCCGTGAATTTCGGTGCTTTTATGGGTGCAGTTTCGGCAGGAACGCTTGTGATTCTGGTTGCTTTTTTTAAGTCGCGCTCTTCGTCCACCGTACTGGTTCTGCTTTTCGGTACGGCAGCAGGCACGCTTTATTCTTCCGTCACGTCGATTCTTCTTTCCGCCAACAGTGAAAAATTGCGCACGATGTACCAGTGGATGCTGGGAAGTTTCAGCGGACGCGGTTACAATGACTTGCTTTTTGTTCTGCCACCATTTTTGGGTACAGTTTTGATTTTAATTCTGATTGCACCGCATCTGGATCTGCTTTCAGGCGGCGAAGAAAGTGCTTCATCATTGGGTACAGATACAAAAAAATTGTGCATTCTGGTTCTTTTAGCTGGCTCCATGGCAGTTTCGGCATCAGTCTGCGCGGGGGGAACAATCGGTTTTGTGGGACTGATTGCACCGCACATTGCACGAAAATTTTCTGTACCCAGAGCGCGGAACACAATTTTTCTTTCCATGGGTACAGGCGCGTCCATAATGCTTTTGTCTGACACTTTTGCACGGATTGTCATTGCACCGGCGGAACTTCCCGTGGGTACAGTTACTTCGATTCTGGGCGTTCCGTTTTTTGTGTCGCTTCTTTTTTCAAGAGGGAAAAGCCGTGGATAGCATTTTAAGGGTACAGAATCTGTCTGCTTTTTTTGGTCGCGAAAAAATTCTGGAAAACGTAAATTTTGAAATCCGCCGCGGAGAATTTTCATGCCTGACTGGCGCAAACGGAAGCGGAAAATCCACGCTACTTTCCATTGTTGCCGGCGTAAACAGAAAAGCCTCATACACAAAAAAATCTGTACCCTTTGAAAATCTGTACCCGAAGGAACGCGCAAAAAAAATCGCCTGGCTTTCCCAGACCGAATTTTCCGCATGGGATTTCCGCGCAAAGGACGTAATTTTAACGGGCAGGTTTCCGTACACGAATTTCTGGGGAAATTATTCTGCGGAAGATTACAGAATTGCAGAAAAAACTGCGGCTGAAATGAAAATTTCTGACATTGCCGAAAAAAACGTTTCGTGCCTTTCCGGCGGAGAATTTCAGAAAATACGCATTTGCCGGACGCTCGTTCAGGGGACGCCGTTTGTGCTTCTGGACGAACCTGTGGCAAATCTGGATTTTTCCTATCAGGAAGAACTGCTTTCGTTTCTGAAAAAATTCGCCCGCGAAAAAAATTGCGGAATCCTTGCATCGATTCACGACGTAAACACTGCCGCCCGATTCGCCGACAAAATGATCCTGCTTCCGAAACTGGCCCCATGTATCAGCGGAATTCCCCGCGAAATAATGACGGAAGAAAATCTTTTTGCCGCGTACGGAACAAGGGTACAGATCTGTATCCATCCGGTCTACAATTCACCCATGGCCGTCTTCGTTTAGTCTTGTTTTTTGGCACGAAATGGGCTATAACCGAAACATGAAAACCGAACCGAACTACACGCTGATTTTCGCTGATGACGAAATCGTCGTGCTGAATAAAAAAAGCGGACTTCTGGTTGCCGCCGACCGGTACGATAACGAAGCCCCGCGACTGGATCTGCTCGCTGAAAAAGAACTGGGCAGACTTTTCGCCGTCCACCGGATCGACAGGGACACAAGCGGAATCGTCATTTACGCGCGCACCGCCGAAGCCCACAAAAATATTTCGCTTCAATTCGCAGAACATTCAGTCAAAAAAACATACCATTGCCTTGTAAACGGTCATCCCCTCTGGAACGAACTGACGGTCGATTTGCCGCTTCTTCCTGATGGAGATTTGCGCCACCGAACGGTCGTTAATAAACGAATCGGAAAACCATCCGTAACCGAATTCCGCCTGGCAGGAAATTGCGGTCCGTACGCATGGATTCACGCCTTTCCGAAAACCGGCAGAACTCACCAGATTCGCGCCCATTTGCAGACAACCGGATTTCCCATCGTCTGCGACCCGCTTTATTCCGGAAACCAGAAACCCGTCCGTCTCAGCGACTTTAAACGAAAATGGAACGGCGACACGGAACAAGAACGTCCGTTGCTGAACCGGCTTGCCCTTCACGCGTACAGAATCGCTTTCCGTCACCCGAAAACCGGCGAAGAAATTTCGTTTGAAGCCCCTTATCCGCGGGATCTGGAAGCAGTCCGGAATCAGCTCGCGAAAATTTTCAAGGTGGATCCGCTGTCGTGAAAAAAGCACTTGCCCTTGCATGGTCTTTTTTTCTGCTCGCGGAAGTTTCTGCTTCAGACTGGAAATTCGAATTTTCCCCAAAATTTTCCCTCGCCAACGGAATGCAGGACGAATTCGTTTTTGCAGGCGGAAAAAAGTTAAGCGAATTAAACTGGCAGATAAAAAACGTACCGGTTTTCGCAGCGGATGCAAAAATTTCCTATAGAAAAATTTTCGTTTCTGCCGGCGGAAAAATCGGCATACCGAAAAAAAGCGGAAAATTATTCGACGGCGACTGGCAGAACGCACTGAATTCCAGCGAAAGCATTTCATCAATAAAAACAAACTACAGCGAAGGCGAAAATTCCCTGAAAAACTACCGTTCGTTTTTTATAAATGCAGGCGGCGAATTTTCTTTCGGGCGGATTTCCATTTTGCCTTTTGCAGGAATGGATTTTTCAGCGTGGAAATTCAAATCGTCCGACGGAAAAGGGCGCTACTCCACAAACGAAAACGGAATATTTTTTTCCGCGGAAGCAAAGGAATTTTACGAACAGAACGGATATTACGGCAGTTATTCCCTCTGCAAGACTGAACTTCCCCTCTGCGCCATTCAGCTTGAACGAGAAATTCTCTTTACGTGGATTGGCAGCGGATTTCGCGTGTCGCCTGCCGAACGTCTGGAAGTAAATTTTTCCTTTGCGGTGAGTCCTTTCGCTTACGCCCGTTCGTTAGATACTCATTACACTGACAGAAGCGAAACTTACGCAAAATTTTTTCTGGACGAAATGTGGAGCAAATGGTGCGCGGTAAAGGAAAATTTGTGCATTTCCTTCGCATTTTCAAAAAATCACGCGATTTATCTTTCCGCGGAAAACGTTTTTTCGTCTACATTGCGCGGAACTACAAAAATCAGCTACGGAAAAAGCAGTTCAGGCGGCTACTATCGTTCGTTAGGTGAAAGCGGCGCATCAGTTTCCGTCACGGAATTTTCCTTCGGCTACAGGCTGAAATTTTAATCCGTTCCGTCCGAAAATAATTCCGCTATGAAAACAAAAATAAAAAATCTTGAAATCCGCCTTTTGTTTTATGCGGCAGGGCTTTTCGTAATGACGGCAGGAATTTCGCTTTCGGTAAAATCGCGTCTGGGAGTTTCGCCCGTGAGTTCAATTCCGTACACGCTTACCTGCATCTGGGGAATCGAAATGGGACGCGCAACGATTTTTTTTCACTGCGCACTGGTTCTGCTTCAAATCGTCCTTCTGCGGAAAAATTTCAAACCGAAAAATCTGCTGCAAATCGCGGTGGGAATCGTTTTCGGCTACTTTACGACTTTCTGCAATTCCCTTGCGGCGCTTCTGCCTGAATGCAATTTTTTTGCCCTGCGGATTCTGCTGACGGTTCTGAGCGCGTTTTTAGTTGCATTCGGAATTTTTCTGTACGTTCCCGCGGACATAATGTTTCTTGCCGGCGAAGGAATCATAAAGGCGGTTTCGGATATTTTCTGCATGAAATTTTCCCGCGTAAAAATCGGATTCGACGTAACCATGGTTTCGGTTTCACTGGCGACGTGCATTTTCTTTCTGAAAAAACCCGGAAGCGTCGGACTGGGAACGATAATTTCGTCGGTGCTCGTGGGATTTTTTCTGGGACTGATTACGGACAGATTCGGCGGAATCCGTAACAGAATTTTATTCGGCGAACGTCTTGAAAAAAATCAGCAATGAAAGTAGAATGGCGACAGTTTTTAGGGGTATTAGCTCATCTGGTAGAGCGATTGGTTCGCAATCAATAGGTGGTCGGTTCGAGTCCGATATACTCCACTGGAAGCAGCCGGTTTCGGTTGCTTTTTTTTTGCATTTTTTTGACGAAGGGGGCTTTATGGTCAAACAGTTTGCAAAATTTTTCAGGGCACTGAACGCGAATTCAAAACCGTCGGAAATTGCCCATGCGCTTTGCCTTGGAGTGATTCTGGGGCTCATGCCGAAAAACAACGTTCTGTGGTATCTGATTTTTGTCTTTTTCATGTTCGTGCGGATTAACAAGGGATTTTATTTTCTTGCTGCGCTGGTAGTTTCACAGTTCGCGTGGATTTTTGACGATGTTTTTAACGACGTCGGGCTGGCGGTGCTTCATTATCAGGCGTTTGAAAATTTTTTCGCGCGGATAATCGACATTCCGTTCGTGGGATTTACGCGGTTCAACAATTCCATCGTGATGGGTTCGCTGGTGGTTTCCCTGGTGGCGTACATTCCGGTTTTTGTTCTGGGAATTCTTTTCGTAAAATTGTGGCGCACGGTTCTTTCGCCTGCAATCGTAAAACTTCCTATCGTAAAAATCGTGGCGAAACTTCCCATCGTGGAAAAAATTTCCAGCCTTGACATCATTCCGGAGGATTTGCAATGAAAAAAATCGGCGAAAATAAAAATAACGGCGAAAAAAAATCGGAACAGGCTGAATCCGCAGAATCAAAAAAAATCGCGAAAAGGCAGAAAAAAGAAAAAAAGAAAAAATTATTTCCTGCAAAAAAATTGCCGGGACTTTTAAAGAAAAAATACACGCCAAAAAAAATCGAAAGAAAAATCTACAGAAAAATTTACATTCCGTCGGATCTGGATCTGGTGAAATCGCTTTTTGAAACGTACCCCGGAGACGCGAAAAAAATTTACGTTCCCCGCGACAAGATGATCGAAAAAAAAGAATTCAGACGGCTGAAAATGATTTGCCGCGACATAAAAAGGCAGAAGGCAACTTTTAAACTGATTCCGTTTGCGGCGGTGGTTGCGCTGATTTTTGCTGCGGTGACGGTTGTGGTGGCGTTCAAGAATATCATCGTGAAAAAAGGACTGGTGGCGGCAATGCAGGCGGCGTTCGGTGCGAAAACTGAAATTGCATCGGTGCGCGTGGAAATTCTTGGTTCGAGCATAACCATAAACGGACTTCAGCAGGCAAGCAAAAGCGACCCCATGAAAAATATTTTTCAGACGGACAAAATCGAAATCGACTTCAATCTGACTGAAGCGCTGCGCGGAAAATTCGATGCGGAAAATCTTGAAGTTTCAGGGCTGGAAGTAAACACGGCGCGGACGACTTCAGGCGAACTTCCTGCAAAAAAGAAAAAGGAAAAAAAGCAGACCGAAAGCACTCAAAGCAATTTTTCCATCGACATAACGCAGAAAAAAAACGACGCACTGGAAGCGGCAAAAAATTCGGTGCAGGAAATTTTCGCGGACTACAATCCCCAGACGATCATCAGCGACGTTCAGGAAAATTTAAAATCGCCGGAAGTCGCAAAACTTGCCCAGGAAGAAGCGGAATCGTTAATCGAAAAATGGAAAGAAAAACCGTCGGAAGTAGAAACGCAGGTCACCGGATTAAAGGAAAAAGTTGACGCGGTTCTGGACACGGACTGGGGAAGCATAAAAGATTCAGCCGGCGAAAAGGACATAAAGGCAGCCATCGAAAAACTGAACGAAGGAATTTCCGCCATAAATTCCGCGGTGGACGAAACGAAATCGGTTTCATCGGACGTAAAGAAAATCGCTTCGGACGTAAAATCGGATTCAAAAAAAATCGCGAATCTTTCGGTGCAGATAAAGGACGCGGTTGCTTCGGACAATGCCCTTGTAAACGAACAGCTTAAAAAAATCAAATCGTTTAAAATGCCGTCAAAAGAAAAATTTCTGGGCAACACGCTGGACAGTGTTTTTTATTCGTTAATCGGCGAATATTATCCGTACGTAAAGCAGGCGGCACAATACGCACTGGAAGCAAAGGCGAATTCCGACGCGAAAAAATCGACCGCAACGACGACAAAAAAAACGAAAACCAAACGCGAAACCCACGCACGCTTAAAGGGAACCGACGTTTACTGGAAGGCAGACCGCGTACCGAAATTTTTAATCGAAAACATAAAATTCAGCGGACTGAATCTGGACGCAAAAGCCACCGACATCAGCAGCGACATGGACAAGCGCGGAAAACCGGCTGTTGCAACGGGAACTTACGCCGCATCGAAACGCACGCACAGGGCAAATCTTACGGTGGACACACGGAGCGAAACTGAAAACGAACTGGTTCAGGCGGATTACGAAGGCGACAATTATCCGTTCGGATTTTCTACATCGTATCTTTCCATGGATTCGGCGACGGTTTTAAAGGCATCCGGAAAAATCAGCGGCGAAGGGCAGATTACTCTGGGCGTGGACATGAATTTTTCAGATTTAAAACTTTCCGCGGACGACTTCGAGCCGAAATTTGCGTACAACCTTTACATGCAGGCGCTTTCGTATATCGACAGTCTTTACATGAACGCAAAAATCATCATCAACGGCGAACAGAAAATCGACCTGGACGTGGATTCGGATCTGGACAAAAAATTCATCGCGGCAATAAAAAAAGTCGCTGAAACGCAGATTGCAAGTTTAATCGAAGAAGCCAAAAAAGAAATCGCACAGATTTTAAGCGAAAAGACAAACGGAATTTCTGACCAGATTGCGCAGTTCGTAAACATCGAAAACGGAATCAGCGCGCAGAGCGTAAACGTGGACAAAATGAAATCGCTTCTGGACGAAAAAAAAGCGGAACTGCAAAAACTCGTAAAGGAAAAAACCGAAGAACTGGCAAAATCCGCCGCCACCGAAGCCGTAGAAAAAATCAAGGAGCAGACCGGAATCGAAATTCCCGAAAACGTTTCAGTGCCGTCAACTTCCACGGAACTGATCGACCAGGGCAAAAGTTCGCTGAAAAATCTTCTGAAAAAATAATTTTTTTTCGCGGAACTTTTTATCCGTCCCGGCATTTCGCCCCGACGGATTTTTTTTGTCCGCCGAAAAATTTCGTCGCTGAATTCGTCGAATAAAATTGCATAAAAAAATTTCTGCGATTGCTGATGAAATCATTTTTTTTGTCCGCTGAAATTTTTTCCGCAGAATTCGTTGAATAAAATTGCATAAAAATTCCGCGATGGCTGATGAATCAAATTTTTTTGTCAGCCGAAAATTTTTCCGCAGAACTT
>CAZACA010000053.1:0-11965 GCA_964483515.1 uncultured Treponema sp. | reverse complement strand
TTTACTTGTCGTTATAATTCCGTAAACAGTCGGGAATGCTTTTGAAAGAGCATATATTCGGCGTGGCAGATTCATTGTGGAGGAAGCGCTTGCTGTTGCGGTTTTTTCGTTCTGGGCAGATTTATCATTGCTCTGTGCGTATTCTACAGACGATACATCTGCAACCGCAACCGTTTTGAAATCGTAGTCTGTTGCAGACCAGTCCGTAACCTCGCTGATAACGTAGTAGCCACGCTCATCAAGCTGTACAAGCCGACTGCCCGACGGAAAATTTCAAAAATGTTCTTGAAGAATTTTTTCCTGACGATGTGCCGCTTAAAGTTTATTCCGCCGACGCAAAAAAATAATTTTCACAGACGACGCAATCGGTTTTATGGTCATGCCGTTCGCAGACAATCTGCTCCAGAATCTGAAACGAAAACGCAACGCCTGCAAGAAAAATTTGTGCGCCGTTTTTTTCGCAGACGCTCTTTAAATGCGAAATGTACGCGTCGTAAAATCCCATGCCGTGACCGAGCCGCCCGCATTTTTTTGAAAACGCAACGCCCGGAACCACGACCAGAATTTTTTTGCCCGCAAAATTTTCAGCGCAAAAAATTTCGCCGCCTGACGGTTCATAAATTCCGAATGCGCCTTTCTGAATCTGCTCCGGAAGCGGAAGGGAATTTTTTAAAATGAAAAAATTCATCCGTGAAGTTCCGCGGACAACTTTCGGCAGCGCGACGACTTTATTTTTCTGCATGGAAATTTCGGTGATGGTCCGCGGAGAAATTTCGTTTTTCGTGTCGGCATAGGAAAGCACTGCGTCGAATTCGTCAATGCAGATTTTCTGCAAAAAAAGTTCCTGCATTTTTTGGGACGCAAGATTTTTTTGTTCAGCGGAAAAATTCAGCGCGGAAAATTTCTCTTTCATCAGCGTGCGCAAATCGTTTTTGGTCATGAGCGGATGATAATTTACCTTGCAAAAAAAAAAAAGAGCCGATATATTTTCGCCATGGAAAATTCTTTCTGTTCGGTGAGGGCGGACGAAAAAAATCCGTTGTGGGAAAAATTCATAAAACGCGAAAACGAACTCTACGCGCGGGGCAACGGAATCCGTAACGAATTCGAGCGGGACTTTACGCGGCTTTTGCATTGCGAAGCGTACCGCCGGCTCAAGCACAAGACGCAGGTTTTTTACGCGCCGCAGAATGATCACGTATGCACGCGGATGGAACACGTCAGCCACGTTTCGAGCGTAAGCAAAACCATTTCAAAATTTCTGGGACTGAACGCGGATTTAACGGAAGCCATCGCCATCGGTCACGACATCGGTCACGCACCGTTCGGGCACACGGGGGAAGACATTTTGAATTCGCTTCTGAAAAAAAAGTCGGAAGGAAAAAATGCGCCGAAAAAATTCTGGCATGAACGCAACAGTCTTTTTTTCGCGGACTTTATCGAAACGCTTCAGGATCCCGACGGCTCATACAAAAATTTAAATTTGACTTACGCGGTTCGGGACGGGCTAGTCTGCCATTGCGGCGAAATCGATCAGCAGGGAATGAAACCGCGGAAAGAATTTTGCGATCTGTATTCGATAAAAAAAGCGGGAGCAGTTCAGCCGTTCACGTGGGAAGGATGCGTCGTAAAGACAAGCGACAAAATTGCTTTTCTGGGACGGGACATTGAAGACGCGCGGAACTATCACATTCTGGACATGGCGTGCTACAGGCAGCTGCGCGAAATCGTCGGTGCCACGCTGGGATTCGGGCCGAACAAAAAATATTCGCTTCACACGACAAACGGCGCTTTCCGTTCAGGCAGGGCAATCAACACGACGGTTTTAATCAACGACATGATTGTGGATTTGTGCGGCGAAAGTTCCCCGGAAAAAGGAATCTGTTTCAGCGAACCGTATTTTAAATTCATTCAGGAATTGAAGCGATTCAGTTTCGCGAACATTTACTGCAACTGGCGGCTTCTGGAATTTCAAAAATACGCGGAAAACGTTCTGGGCTGCATTTACCGCACGCTTTTAAAATTGCAGGTTTACGCAAAAAATCGCCGGATTGAAAGCGTCCTTCGTTATGCGCCGCTTCTGCAAAAAACTTTTTCCGACTGGCTCGTAAAGTACACGGATTACGATTTGCCGCGGAAAGAAATTTCGCGCTTCAGGACAAAAAAAGTTTTCGACATTGACGACAACGAAAGTTACGAAAAATGCGCCGTGGAATTCATCAGCGGAATGACCGATCAGTTTGCCATAAAAGTTTTTGAAGAAATCATTTCGTTTTGACTGCACGATTTTTTTTCGGAGGAAAAATGGATTTCGCACAGAATTTAAAATTCGGCTGCGTGCAATGCAGAAACTGCTGCTGTCTTGAAAACGGCGTCGTAATTTTAAGCCGAACCGATCTGGAACTTCTCGCAGAATGGAGCGGACTCACCACGGAACAGTTTCAAAAAGTTTATTGCAGGATTCTTGAAGACGACCGCGGAAAAAAATTTCTGTGCCTCCGCGACAAAAACGGAAACGAATGCATTTTCTGGGAAGACGAAAAATGTTCGTGCTACGAATCGCGCCCGGTTCAGTGCAGGACGTATCCTTTCTGGACGAAAATTCTGGCGGACGAAAATTCATGGCTCGCTGAAAAAAAATTCTGCCCCGGAATAAATCAGGGAAAAATTTTTTCCATGGACGAAATAAACGAAAATTTAAAACGCTACGAAGAAAACAAAAAAAGCGCCGGAGAATTTTCGTGCAGTAAAAATTCTTTCTGAAAACCTGAAAACCGGTTAAAAGAATTTTTTTCTGCACAAAAATTTTCAGCGCCTGAAAAATTTTTGTGCGGAACGGAATTTTATTTTTCCAGAACTTTCGCCAGATCCGCCGGAGTGAAATGCAGGTCTTCAGCAACTTTCGCCGCCGGACCCGACTCGCCGAACCTGTCAATCGTAAACAGATCGCTTTCGTCGGAAACGTATTTTTCCCAGCCGAATTTTACGCCTGCTTCCGCCACGACAATCCGTTTTGCCCCGCCCAGAATTTTTTCGCGGAACGATTTGTCCTGTTTTTCAAAAAGCGTTTTGTCCAGCACGGAAACTACGCGGATTTTTTTGCCCTTCGCAATTTCCAGCGCCTTGAGTGACATTTCCACTTCCGAGCCGGTCGCGATAATCGTGATTTCAGGAGATTTTCCGCCTTCATGAACGATGTACGCGCCTTTTTTTGCATTGGCTTTCCAGTCCCTGTCGTCTTTTTTGTAAACTTCCAGCGCCTGCCTTGTGAACGCCATGCAGACCGGATGATCTTTGCTTTCCACTGCCATTTCCCACGCCACCGCCGATTCTTCCGCATCGCCCGGACGCAGAAACTGCACGTTCGGAATGCACCGGAGCGCCGCAAAAGTTTCCACGGGCTGATGAGTCGGACCGTCTTCGCCTACGTAAATTGAATCGTGAGTGAAAACGTAAATGTTCGGAATTTTACTCAGCGCCGCAACCCGAAGTGACGGACGGAGATAATCGCTGAAAACCAGGAACGTTGCACCGAACGCCCTCAGTCCGCCGTGCAGGTTGATTCCGCTCATAATCTGGCTCATGGCAAATTCGCGGATTCCGTATTCGATTGTCCTGCCTTTACGGTTCTGCGCGCCGTATGTTCCGTCGTCGTTTACAACTTTTGTTTTGTTGGGTCCCTGCAAATCCGCCGAACCGCCCACAAGCCATTCGTAACGGTCTGCAACTGCATTCAGGCATTTTCCGCTTGCGTCGCGCGTTGCAAGTTTATCGCCTGCCTTAAACGCGGGAAGGGAAATTTCTGCCGTCGGTTTTTCGTTCCAGTAAGCGTCCCATTTTTCGCGGAGTTCGGGATTTTCCTTTGACCATTCGTCGAAAGTTCTGTTCCAGCGATTTTCTTCTTCCGCGAGAATTTTCCGCCGCTCTTCAAAAAATTTGTACGCATTCGGAACGACGTAGAATTTTTCGTCTTCAGGAAGCCCCAGATTTTTTTTCGCCTGACGGCATCCTTCTTCGCCCAGCGGTGCGCCATGAACGTCCGCGGTTCCCTGTTTCGGTGCGCCTTTTCCGATGGTGGACTTTAAAATAATCATCGTGGGTTTCTGCTGTTCGCGTTTGGCAATTTCAACCAGATCAGCAATTTCGCTGACGTTGTACATGGAGCCGCGCAAAACCTGCCAGCCGTAAGAAAGATAGCGCTTTTCGATGTCGTCGCCGAAAGTGATGTCAGTGGAACCGTCGATGGAAATTTTGTTTTCGTCGTAAAAAACGATGAGCTTTCCGAGTTTCAGCGTGCCCGCCAGAGAAGACGCTTCCGAAGAAACGCCCTCCTCCAGGCAGCCTTCACCCACAAGTGAATACGTGTAGTGATCGACAATCGTGTGCTTCGGAGTATTGAACCTGGCAGCAAGCATGGTTTCAGCAATCGCCATTCCCACGCCGGCAGCAATTCCCTGACCCAGCGGACCTGAAGTGCATTCAACGCCGTCAGTGTCGCCGAATTCAGGATGCCCCGGACATTTTGAACCGATTTGCCTGAACGATTTTATGTCGTCCATGGAAACCTTGTAGCCTGCCAGATGCAGAATCGAATAAATCAGCATGGAGCCGTGACCCGCCGAAAGAACGAACCTGTCGCGATCCACCCACTTTGAATCCGCGGGATTGTGCTTCATTACTTCGCCGTACAAAACCGCCGCCAGTTCAGCCGCACCCAGCGGAAGTCCCGGATGACCGGAATTCGCTTTCTGGATTGCGTCCATCGAAAGGCTTCTGATTGAAAGAGCCACGTCTTCGATTGCTTTTGTGTCCATAAATACTCCTAAGACCGTTTAAATTTTATTGTTCTACACGATTTTTCGATTTTCTTCCGCGTCTTCTTCGTCTTCCGGAATCACTTCCCTAATGAGTTCAATCAGGCGTTCCTTCCACGGACGTTCGTAAAGCGCGCTCATAAAGCGTTTGTCCCTGAAAAGTTTTGCCAGCGATGCCAGAATGTTGATGTGTTCCTTTGTGGAATACGAAAGCAAAATGAACATGACCGAAACTTTTTTTGAGTCCGGCGCATTCATGTTCAGCGGAATTTTCGGATAAACGACGATGATTCTGCTGTCGTTGTAATTGTTCACGATGGGACAGCGCGGATGCGGAATTGCAATGCCGTTTCCTACAGCCGTTGTGAGGATTTTTTCGCGCATTAAAAGATTGTGTTCAAGCGAAACCGCAGTAAGACCTTCGGGAAGTTTGATTTTTCTGCAAACAGCATTGAAAATCTCTTCGACAGTGGAACCAGAAACATTCTGCAAAACTTCGCCCCTCACAAAGTAATCCAAAAAATTGAAATCTGTACTTTCCATAGTTCTTCTCCCGTAAATAATCCGACCTCCTCGGACTACTTTTTTACAAAATTTCCCCTTATTACCTTGAATCGGCTACGACTTACTTTTGCCAGTTCGTCTTCGAGTACACCACGAATATCCTCGAAGTTCCATTCCATTCCTTCAAGCGAAAGGAGCAGCGATTCAGTGATTTTTTCCGCAGAAGGGTCGGAATCAATCGTATCAACAATCCGGAGCGCGTGACTGTGCAGCTGAGATAAAATTACGAGTTCCTGAGAAGGAAATGCGTAAACTTCGTCGCCCAGAAAATCGATTTTGCACATCAGGGGAAAAACTTCGCCGTACAATTCAAGAGCCCTTTTTCGTACCGGACCCAAAGCCTGGTCAGCAAACCAGTTATAGCCTTTTCGGAGGGAATTATATCGGTCTTTAAGTTTTAATGCAATCTCAGCGGTCTGATGACTGTTGGGGACGAAATTTCCGTGGCAGATGAAATCAGTAACGTATTTCGTCAAATCGTCGCCTTTGGTGTAAAGGAAATTCATGATCAGCTGATTGTAAACGCATTCCGAAACGTTGCCGATTAAAAAATCCGCGAAAGACATGGCAGACTGAAAAATTCCGTTAATCCGCGTGCAGATATTCCAGTGACCGAACGCCGGAACGTCTTCGCCTTTTTTCCAGATTCGCGTTTCCACACCGTAATGCTGAAAACCGATTTTTTTTGTGTAGCGGAAAAAAAATTCTTCCAGCGAACCGCAATAAGGCACGCAGAGTTCCTTCCGGTTGGCAAAAATTACGTTACGAATCTGATCTTCAATGCAATCTTCCGGCCCGTTGATTTCCAGGTCGTCCAGAAAAAATTTTTCCAGAAGGGAATACCATTCAAGCCGTTTTTCACCGATTTCGCCCTTGTCGAATTTCGTTTCGTCGGAATGAAGAACCATGATGTTTAAAATTCCTTCGTCCCAGTTGCTTACGCAGCAGAGAATCCGGTCGCCTTTTTTGTACGCGCAGTTTTTTGAAAGATAATCCAGGTCGATTCCCGTCAGCCGCACGGAATTCGGCAGTTCGTATTCCCGTTCCACCATGTCCAGGTCAGCGTTCGCCGGGTCTGAAGCAATGTACTGCGGTGCGTATTCTTCGCCGAACAGAATGAACATATCGATGGCATCGTCGCTGTCAAAAACTCCGACTTTTTCAGGAACGAGTTTTCCGTTCAGATAAAACTGAAGTGTCGCGGAAACCCTGTCGCTTTCCACAAAAGGCATGCATCTGTCGCCCGGAACAAGAACGCCCTGAGCAACTTCCGCGGGTGTGGGCATGATGCTGAAAATTTCGCCGGTGAATGCGCCTGCATAGGTAATGTATTCCTGTTCGCTCAGACGGAACACGCTGGAACTGCTCCAGATAAAACTTTCCGCATCTTCATACGACGCAGAAATTCCGATGGAATTCAGCACTTTTTTCATTTCCTGGACGGAAAAAGGTTCCGTATATGTGCGCAAAAATTTTTCGGCTAAATCAGTTTTAGAAATTTCCATATCCAGAATAATAATCCTTTTTGTGCGGAAAAAAAAGTTTTAAATTTCGTCAGTCGCGGATTGCATCGATGTTTGCCGAACCTGCTTTCACGAACGGAAGGACATTTTCATCGGAAGCAATTTTCAAACGGACGAATTTCGGACCGGGCAGAAACGCTTTTTCGTCCCAGGCGGAATCTTCATTAGCGTCAAAACTTTCAATGCCGAATCCGCGGGAAATTTCAAGCAAATCAGGCGACTTTAAAAAAACGCTGGCACTGAAATTTTTTTCAAACAAATATTCCTGCTGCTGATGAACCATTCCCAGAACGCCGTTTTCCAGAACGATTACCGTTACGTTTAAATTCAGTTCAGAAAGCGTGGCAAGTTCCTGCAAATTCATCATGATGCTTCCGTCGCCCGAAATGCACACGATCCGCTTTTCAGGATTCGCCAGTGCTGCCCCGATTGCCGCCGGAAGTCCGAAGCCCATGGTGCCCAGTGAACCGCTGGTTAAAAATTGCCGCGGATTTTCTACGGGATAAAATTGCGCCGCCCACATCTGATGCTGTCCCACGTCCGTAGTAACGATGATTTCGTCAGGCTGAACCGAACATTTTTTTGCGCGCTCAGGAATTTCAAAAATAAATTTCCGCGGATTTACAAGGGCAGAATTTTTTCCGCGTCCGAGTTCAAAATTTTCCGTCTGCATGAAAATTTTCTGAAGCGACGAAATCCATTCTTTTTTTGCGCTGAGAATTTCCGCCGTCTCCAGGGATTTTTTTTCGCTGATTTTTTGCGCCAGAAGCGGCAGGGAAGATTCCACGTCCTTTACCAGAAAATTTTTCGCGCAGAGAATTTTATTTATTTCCGCCGCATCCAGGTCAATGTGCAGGATTTCCGCAGACGGACAGAATTTCGCCACGACGCCCGTCGCCCTGTCATCGAACCGAACGCCCAGTGCCAGAACCGCATCCGCATCGTGCATGGCCTTGTTCGCCGCAAACGACCCGTGCATTCCCACCATGCCGAAATTTTTCCTGCAGTTTTTCGGCACAGCACCGATTCCCATCAGGCTCGAAACCACCGCCGCATCGATTTTTTCCATCAGGAGCCGGATTGCGTCCGCCGCTTCAGACGAATTGCATCCGCCGCCCAGATAAAAAACCGGCCGCCTGGAAAGCAGGAGCGTTTCAGCCATTTTTTCGATTATCGCCGGAACTTCGGAATCCTTCGTGGAAAATTTTGTGGCAAGAAGCGATTTTTTATTTTCTTCGGCGGAATTTATTTTTGGCCATTCGCTGAATTCCGCCGTACCCAGCTGAACGTCGCGTGGAACATCGATTAAAACCGGACCCGGCCGACCTGACGACGCGATTTCAAACGCCAGGGGAAGTGCCTTTAAAAGTTCCGCGGGAGATTTTACCATCATGCTGTGTTTGGTTATGGGAAACGACAGTCCGAAAGTATCCGCTTCCTGAAATGCATCAGTTCCGATCATGGAAGTGTTCACCTGCCCCGTAATCGCCACAATCGGAATGGAATCGCAGCGCGCGTCCGCAATGGCAGTCAGCAGATTCATGGCACCCGGTCCGCTGGTTGCAAAACAAACCGCCGGCTTTCCCGTTGAACGCGCCATCCCCTGGGCAATGAAACCCGCAGCCTGTTCGTGCCGCACCAGAATATGCTTTATGGAAGATTTGTTCAGTTCGTCGTACAGCGGAAGAATTTGTCCGCCCGGAATTCCCGCAACGATTTTTATTCCATGGATTTCCAGCAGTTTTAAAATAATTTGAGAACCAGTTGCTTTAATCATGGCGGCAATATTATATAAAAAAAAACTTAATTTCAACGTGGCAGATTTTTCTTCCGTCTGAAAATCCGTTACGTTCATCCGCGCAAAAAAACTTCCCCGTCCAAAAATTGACAACTGAACCGAATTTATCTATTATGTCGCCATGAAAAATCGCCCTTTCCTTCCCTTGTTTTTCATAAGTTTCCTTATGTTTTTTGCAGTCCTTTTCGGTGCCGTTCTGGGTGCGGGACTTGCGGGAACGGTAAACACAAAAAATACCGAAAATTTCACTGATTTTGAAAACGCCCTTCCCACGAAAATTCTGGATATAAACGGCGAACTCATTACGGAATTTGCAAGCGACGAACGGCGTGAAATCATTTCGCTGAAGGCACTTCCCCAGCACATGAAGGACGCACTCCTGACCCGCGAAGACAGAATTTTTTACAGTCACCACGGATTCAGTGCGCGTGCATTAGTCCGGGCTTTTCTGGGCGTGGCAATGAAAAAATCACTGGGCGGCGGTTCCACGTTGACGCAGCAGATTGCAGGAACCCTTTATTGCGACCGTCAGGAATATTCCATCAAGCGGAAACTGAAGGAACTCTGGTGGGCAACGCAGATGGAACGCCGTTATTCCAAGGACGAAATTCTCGAAATTTACCTGAACAAAATTTATTTCGGCGGCGGAACTTACGGAGTCAACGCGGCAAGCAAATATTATTTCGGTCACGATGCAACGGAAATTACTCCCGCGGAATCGGCGATTCTCGTAATTCAGCTTTCAAATCCGTCGTTTTACAATCCGTTTGAGCACCCCAATCGTGCAATGGCGCGGCAGAAAGGCGTTCTGGATTCCATGGTGGAACTTTCGCTCATTTCAAGGGAAGACGCAGAAAACAGTTTCGACGATTACTGGGCGAAATTCGACTTTACGCGGACAAATTCTTCCGCGCACATAATGCAGAACGACAGGGCGCCATGGTTCAGCGAATACGTCAGGCGGACTTTAAGCGACATGATTTACGGAACCGACGACATTTACAAAAGCGGATTTACCGTAAACACGACGCTGAATCTTTCGCATCAGGTTGCGGCGCAGGAAATCATGGAAGACTACATAAAGGCGGCGAATCGGCTTTATCAGCGAACCATGACGAATCACGAACGCGCGGCTTTTTCAAGTTACGTTCCTTTTTCCGAACTGCTCAGCCTGGTGTTCGACCTGCCCGATTTAAAGCTCAGCCAGCAGCGGAACAAAACCATTTCCATGAATCAGTATCGCGACGAAATAAATCCGATCATAGACATTTTTTCGCTTATCGGCGGAATGGACACGCTGAAAAGTACCATCGTCAACAAGGGAAATTCGCTCATCAAACTGAACGCGGAAAAAACTACCATCGAAGGCGCCATGATTGCCCTGGAAAATTCCACGGGATACATCGATTCGCTTGTGGGCGGCTCGAAATATACGAACGAAAATCAGTTCATCCGTTCGGTGCAGTCGCGGATTCAGCCCGGTTCGACTTTTAAGCCGCTTTATTATTCGGAAGCCATCGAAAGCCAGAAATTCACCATGACCACGATTATCAGCGACACTCCCGCGGTTTTTCATAATGCCGACGGAACTCCGTACATTCCTCAGAATTTTAAAGGCGAATGGGAAGGCGACGTGGAATTCTGGTACGCACTGGCCCATTCCATGAACATTCCGTCCATAAAAGTTCTGGATAAAATCGGATTTGAAGACGCCATAAAAAGAACTTCGTCGCTTTTAGGAATTCCTTCTTCAGAATTTGAGTCGCGGAATTTCAAGGCGCTTTATCCCTTCGGCCTGGGAACGTGTTCGGTTCGTCCCGTGGAACTGGCAAAAGCATACGCCACAATCGCAAATCGCGGAAAGGAAGTTACTCCCATCGCAATTCTTTCGGTGGAAGACAGGAACGGCAACATCATCATGAATCCGGGAAAAGAATCGGCGCAGAAAAACAAAACGGCGCGGGAACTTTTAAAGCCGGAAACTTCGTTCATCATGCAGGAAATCATGAAAAAAACCGTGGAAAGCGGAACACTGCGATACGGTTCGGACTGGGATTCGACTTATTACGTCATCGGAAAGCGGAAAGGCAGGGGAAATAAATTTTCCATAACCGGCCCCGACGGAAAAAAATTCGCGCTTCCCGTTGCAGGAAAAACCGGAACGACGCAAAACTGGGCGGACGCGTGGGCAGCGGGATTTTCACCGTATTACACTTCGGTTTTCTGGTTTGGTTTCGACAAGCCCGGACAATCCCTGGGACTTTCAATTACCGGCGCAACTTTAGCGGGCGTGGCGTGGGGCGACTACATGAATGCCGCTCATCAGGGAAAATCCTACAGGCCGTTTTTTGACGAAAAGCCCGAAAATCTTGTAACGCTGGAAGTCTGCACGAAAAGCGGCGAAATCGCTACGGAAGAATGCGGCCCGCGGAAAATCACTGCATATTTTTTCCCCGGAACTGAACCGGAAAAAACCTGTCAGAAACACGGCGGCGACAATAATTCGGCGGTGGAAGCATCGTTAAGGCTGAAAAAAGCGCGGCTCAGGAGCGGACTGAATTTCGAGGAAGAATTCGATTCGTCTCCGCTGACCGTGGATTTGAGTTTTTTAAACAGCGACAAACTTTCTTCCGAACTCACTGAAGAAGAAGGATTCGGCTACGGCGAAATTCAGCGTCCGCAGAATCCTGACGATTTCAGCAACTGGCTTTTGGACTGAAAAAGGAGCGAAAAAATGCTTGTAAAAATCGACGACATCAAAACGAAAAAACGCATCCGTAAAGATTTGGGCGACCTGGATTCGCTGAAGGAAAGCATGAAAAATTACGGACTCATGAATCCCGTTACGCTGAATTCAAAATACGAACTTGTGGCGGGCGAACGTCGGCTGGAAGCGGCAAAAGCGCTGGGCTGGGAGCGGATTAACGCGAACATTCTGGACGAAAACGTAGACAAAATCCGTCAGGTCGAAATGGAAATCGAAGAAAATAATCAGCGGAAAGAATTCACCGACGAAGAACTTCTGGAAGGCTACAGGCGCCTGGAACGACTCCGGAATCCGCCGCTCATAATAAAATTTCTGTCGTTTTTAGCGAACCTGATTCTGAAATTCGCGGAATGGATAAAATCACTTTTTTCCCGCGGAAAGTAAAATCTTGCAGAAGGAATTTTTATCTTCATAAAAAAATCGTCATGTAAAACTCAAAGTTTTTTTTTACGCGCCGAACGGTTACGCGAAATTTATTTTTTTAGCGTGATTTTCCGCA
>CAZACA010000052.1:5462-12425 GCA_964483515.1 uncultured Treponema sp. | reverse complement strand
CCACACCCTGCCTTCAATGTCGCCGATGTACCAGCCAAGCCACGGAAGATAAACCTGCGTCCTGCGAAGTCCCACGTCGACTTTCGGGTAAGTTGCCGCGTTGTTGCTTCCCAGCATGGGATTTAAAAAAGCGGGTCCAAGCCAGATCGCCTGCGTTCCGAATCCTGCCGTTAAATTTTTCCATGTGTAGCGGATTTCCGTGTCGCCCCAGTCGTAAGTCCAGTACGAAGAGTCGCCGAACCGCTGAACCAGATCCACGCCGTATCCCCAGAAGTACGAATATTCGCTTCCGTAAACGCCGGGCAGAAAATCGAAACTTTTATTCTGGCTGAAAGAAACCTGCGGTTTGAACGTAATTTCTGCGCCGTATGCTTCCAGACGGATTCCGCCGGTGAGGGAAGTGTTGTAGCCTTTTCCCTGCCAGAGTGCGCCGTCATTCTGTCCGTAAGGGTACGCGGTGTTGTAACTGTTGAACCATTCAGGCCCGAAAAATTTCAGTGCGACGCTCTGATTTACGCCCGACAAAAAAAAGTTTCCGCTTTTATCCTGCGCATCAAAAAGCACGAATTTTCGTCCCAGATTATTTTCCTGCCAGACGTGTTCCGCGGAATTTCCGTCTTCGTCCTGAACAATCTGCCATTCACTGTCGCTTAACGTCCTGTAATTCAGCGCGGGCCGGACAGTTTTTCCCTGCAGCGACAAAAAATCGTAATATTCTTCTTCAGAACTTTTCAGCGCTTCCTGCGAAAAAAGAATCGACGGAACGAACGCCAGTGCCAGAATGAATTTTTTCATAACTCCTCCGAAGTAAAAAAAATCGCCCGCAGATTTTGCAGGCTGATAAAAATGCGAAAAAAATTTACGCGGTTTTCTGGTCGATTAAAAGTTTTTCCGCGCTGGGAATTTCTTTCTGGTCGACGATGTCTTTTGTAATTACAAGTTTTTTCTTGCCTTTTACGCTGGGCACTTCAAACATCAGATCCAGAAGGATGTGCTCCACGATTGCCCTCAGTCCCCGCGCGCCGGTTTTGCTTTTTATGGCAATTTCCGCAATCCGTTCGATGGCTTCTTCGTCAAAGGAAAGGTCAACGTCATCGATGGCGAAACTTGCCTGAAACTGCTTTGTAATCGAATTTTTTGGTTCGGTAAGAATCCGCTTCAAATCGTCCTTGTTCAGTTCCTTCAGTGCGCAGGTCATGGGAAGCCGTCCGATAAGTTCAGGAATCAGTCCGAATTTCACCAGGTCGTCGCTCGTAACCTGATTCAGAAGTTCCATGCGCTCTTCGTTCGTTCTGTGAGTTCCTTCCGCGCCGAAACCGATGGATGCCGTAGAAAGCCGCTGTTCGATGATTTTGTCCAGACCGACGAATGCACCGCCGCAAATAAAAAGAATGTTCGTCGTGTCGATGTCCAGCATTTCCTGATTTGGATGCTTCCGTCCGCCCTGAGGTGGAACCGATGCGTGAGTTCCTTCGAGAATTTTCAGGAGCGCCTGCTGAACTCCTTCGCCTGAAACGTCCCGCGTAATGGAAGTGTTTTCGCTTTTTCTGCCGATTTTGTCGATTTCGTCAATGAAAATAATTCCCCTTTCCGCGGCTGCAATATTTCCGTCTGCTGCATTGATGAGCTTTAAAAGGACGTTTTCCACATCTTCACCGACGTAACCTGCTTCAGTGAGGGTAGTGGCATCGGCAATGGCAAAAGGAACGTTCAATTTCTGCGCCAGAGTTTTTGCCAGAAGCGTTTTTCCCGAACCGGTGGGCCCCAGAAGCAAGATATTTGACTTTTCGATTTTTACGTCGGTGGCGAGCTGCTGTTCTTTTGTAATGGAAAGCTGCTTGTAATGATTGTAAACCGCTACGGAAAGAACTTTTTTTGCGTAATCCTGTCCCACAACGTACTGGTCGAGGAATTCCTTGAATTCTTTCGGTGACGGAATGGTGCTCATGTCGATGGGTGCCATGCTGTGCGCTTCATCGTTCAAAATGGTCTGACAGGTTGTAATGCAATGTTCGCAAATGCAAATCAAATCATCGGGAGAACGAACGACTCTTCTGTTTTCGTCAGCGGGCCGTCCACAAAACGCGCAAACCGGAACATTTCCTCTACCTAGTCTAGCCATTTTTACACCTCTATTTTTTTTTATAATTTTTTGAAAAAACGAAAAAATCCGCTGAAAAATTCTACTTTGCACCTTTCTTCGCACTGTTCATGATGTGGTCGATGATTCCGTATTTTTTTGCATCTTCCGCGCTCATGTAAAAATCACGCTCCATGTCGGCAGCGATTTCTTCTTCTGCTTTGCCGGTCTGCGTTGCGAGATATTTTATGCTCAATTTTTTCAGTCTGCCGATTTCCTTTGCCTGAATTGCAATGTCGCTTTCCTGTCCCTGAGTTCCGCCCCAGGGCTGATGAATCATTACCCTGCTGGAAGGAAGCGCATATCTTTTTCCGATTGTTCCGCCTGCCAGAATGATTGCACCCATGCTTGCCGCCTGTCCCATGCAAATCGTCTGAATGTCGCAGCGGACGTATTGCATCGTGTCGTAAATGGCGAGACCTGCCGTTACTGAACCACCCGGGCTGTTCACGTACATGCTGATGTCCTTTTCCGGATTTTCGCTTTCCAGATAAAGAATCTGCGCCACAACTAAATCCGCGGTTTCGTCCCGTACTTCTCCGTCCACAAAAATGATCCGGTCTTTCAAAAGCCGCGAGTACAAATCGTATGCGCGTTCACCGTTTCCGCTCCGTTCGATTACTGTGGGAATGAGCGTGTTCATGTATTCGTTCATTTTTTCTCCGTAAAATCCGCTTCCCCCGGATTCAGGGGAATTTCCGCGGAATTATTTTTCGCTGAAAAGTGATGCGAAATCTTTTTTTTCGGAAGAAACTTTAACCTGTTTGTAAAGCTCTTCGTACAATTTGTTTTCCTTTATTTCGTCCAGAACGTATTCGGCAGCGCGCGGATCTTTGTACCGTTCCTTTACTTCGTCCAGCGTGGAGCCTGATTCTTCTGCGATTTTTTTGTATTCCGCTTCAACTTCTTCAGGCGTGGCGGAAATATTTTTTTCCTGCAAAAGCGTTTCTACAATCAGCCTGCCTTTCAGCATTTTTTCCGAATCGCCCACAATGGAATCCATGAGTGATTTCTGTCCCGCAAAAACTTTGTTCAGCTGCTCAACGTTCATGTTGTACTGCTGGGCAATCATGCGGAGCCGGCTGTCCCGTTCTGCTTCAACCATTGACCGCGGAAGGACGATGGGATTTTTTTCGATGAGCTGCTCCAGAAGTCCGGAAGATTTCAGTTCCTTTACCTTTCTGTCGCGGGCCAGTTCCAGATTTTTTACGATGTCTTTTTTCAAATCGTCAAGCGTCCTGTATTTTTCGCTGACATCCTGAGCCAGGTCGTCGTCAAGTTGCGGCAGATTGCGGATTTTCAGCGAATTTACCTTTATGCTGATTTTTTTTGTCCTGCCTGCCAGATTTTTGTCCGCGTCGTCTGCTGCATAAGTCTTGCTGATTTCCTTTGATTCGCCTTTTTTCATGCCGGTTATTTCATCGTCGATTTTGTAAATGTTTTCCCCTGAACCGAGCGTAAATACAAAATCATCCCGGACGCTTCCGTCGATAACGTTGCCTGCATCGTCCAATTCTTTATAACTTATGGAAATAACGTCGCCTTTTTCTGCTGCATCATCGTCTTTTTTGTCCAGAATCGTGGCGTTTCGTTCCTGAATGGCTTTAAGTTCTTCCGAAATTTCCTTTTCGCCGATTTCAACCTGAAATTCCTTTACTTCGATTCCTGAAAAATCCTTTACTTCCACCGACGGAAAAACATCGTACACCACGGAAAAAGTCAAATCTTTGTCCAGGCTGAATTCGGGAATTTTGTCGTCTTCAAGCCGCGGCTGTGCATAGGGCAGCGGACGAATGTCTCTGGACTCTTCTTCGGCAAAAATCTGATTCAGCGACTCGTCAATCAAATCTGCAATGGAATCCTGCTTGAGTACGTCGCCGAATTTCTGTTCGATGACTTTTGCAGGAACGTGTCCTTTGCGGAATCCCGGAATCTGAACGTTTTTTGCATATTTTGCAACGCTTTTGCTGTAGCCGGAAGCAACATCTTCTTTTGAAATTGTAGCGGTGAGTTTTACCGCTGAATTCTCAAGTCTGGAAATTTCCTTTGTAACTTTCACGTGGGAACCTCTCGAAAATAAAATAAAAAAGCGATTCAGAAAAATCCAAATCGCTTCGTCGTCGAGCGGAAAACGGGAATCGAACCCGCAACATCGACCTTGGCAAGGTCGCGCTCTACCATTGAGCCATTTCCGCAAATGCGTCGCAGCAACTGACTTCAGCTCCTGCTTTTTGAAACTAAGCGGAAAACGGGAATCGAACCCGCAACATCGACCTTGGCAAGGTCGCGCTCTACCATTGAGCCATTTCCGCAGAATTTTCGCGTTTGCAGCAATTTAAACAAAAAAGTTGCATTGACTGAACAAACGATAAAATCGATATGCGGGATAATATAAAATTAAAATACAAATGTCAACCGCCGCATTTTTTTTCGTTTAAAAGCGATTTTTTGTATTCTTCGCCGAAAATTTCCATCTGCTTTAAAATCGGTTTCATTTTTTCGCCCAGTTCCGAAAGGGAATATTCAACTTTCTGCGGAATTTCGCCGTAATCCTTCCGCAAGACAATTCCGTCCTTTTCCATGGAACGAAGGCATTCCGCCAGAACTTTCGAGCTGATTCCCGACAAATTCCGCTGCAATTCGTTAAACCGCCACGGCCGCAAAATCAAATTCCGTATGACAAGAAGTTTCCATTTGTTTCCGATGAGATTTACGGTTGTCGCCACGGGGCATTCGGCAGCCACTTCGCTTTTTGCTTTCATTTTTCCTCCGGATTTTCGCGAAAATATAGCGGACGATTTTTTTAAATTCAACCGTCGCTTACAAAAAAGTGCGTACTTGTTTTTTTTTTCTGCTGATTTATAATCGTTTACCGTAAGGAATTTTCGGATTCCAAAAAAAAACAAACGGAGGTCAATTATGGCACTTTCATCTCTCATCGGATGGAACAAAAAAAATGCGTCTTCCGCGTGCGCTTCTTCCTGCGGTTCCGGCGGAAAACCATCTGCCTGCGGTGCGGACAAAAAATCTGCGTGCGGTTCTTCATGCGGTTCCGGCGGAAAACCGTCTGCCTGCGGTGCATCCAAGTAATTTTTTTTAACGGGGCGAGTTTTCTTGTCCCGTTTTCTTTTTAAAATCGATTCAATCAGTCCGGTTCAGTCGATTCATTCGCTTCAATAAAATAATTCGTAAAATGAAACAATTTTTTTCATTCCAATGGCACATCACCGACGAATGCGACCAGCGATGCAAGCACTGCTACATTTTTTCGGGCGGTGACAAAAAAATCGAATGCATGAATTTTCCGCAGATGGAAAAAACGCTGGAAAACTGCCTGGATTTTTGCAAGACTTTTGACCGCATTCCGCATTTTTACATAACCGGCGGCGACCCGATCCTGCACGAAAATTTCTGGGACCTGCTTTCGGTTCTGCATCAGAAAGAAATTTCCTTTTCGATTCTGGGAAATCCCTTTCACCTGACTGACGAAATTTGCAGGCGGCTGAAAAATTCGGGCTGCGAAAAATATCAGCTTTCCCTGGACGGACTCCGGGAAACTCACGACTGGTTCCGCAAAAAGGGAAGTTTTGACGCTACAATCGAAAAAATTCCGCTCATAAAAAACGCAGGAATTCAGTGCGTCATAATGTCCACGGTTTCTGATAAAAATATTGACGAAATTCCTTCGCTCATGGATTTTGTCGTGGAAAAAAAAGCGGACGTTTTTGCTTTTGCGCGATTCTGTCCCGTGAATTCAGGTTCAAACGGAATTTCCCCTGAACGATACAGAAATTTTCTGCACGAATGCGACGAAAAAATCCGCGGATACGGCGAAAATTGCGAAACGTACTTCTGCAAAAAAGATCATCTGTGGACGCTTTACGATTTTGAAAACAAAAAATTTGAAATTCCCAGGGACGCAGAAAAAGGAATGATTTACGACGGATGCAACTGCGGAAACTGTCACCTGACGATTCTGCCCTCGGGGGATGTTCTTGCGTGCAGGCGGATTCCGTCGTCAAAGGTCGGCAGCGTTTTTTGCGGAAAACTTTCGGATTTATGGCTGAATCAGATGGAAAAATTCCGCGAATTTGAAAAATTTGAAAAATGCTCACAATGCGAACTTCTGGCGTGGTGCCGCGGATGTCCGGCAGTTTCATACGGAACGACGGGAAATTTCTACGGAAGCGATCCGCAGTGCTGGAAAAAAATTTAATTCGGAGGAAAAAAAATGTTGATGGACATAATCGAATCGCGTCATTCAATCAGAAAATACACGGAAAAACAGATTTCCCGCGATGACCTGGAAAAAATTCTGCAGGCAGGAAATCTTGCACCGAATGCAGGGGGCGCTCAGCGGAGCATTTTTGTGGGCGTTCATAATCCGGCCATGACAAAAAAACTCGGCATCATGAATCTTGCAAAATTCGACCGTTCAAACCTTCTGGGCAGTTATGTTTCCGCGGAACAGCCGAGCGTAATCGACGACGCAACCATGAAAAACGGATTTTACGGCGCACCGGACGTAATCGTGCTTTTCGGCGAAAAAAATTTTGCGTTTCGTGAAGGGGATGCATTCTGCGCGGCGGAAAATATGGTTCTGCAGGCGACGGAACTGGGAATTTCTTCGTGCATAATTTCACGCGGCGAAGAAACTTTTGCAGGCGAAGAGGGCGAAAAAATTCTGCGCGAATGGCAGATTCCTGAAAATTATTCGGCGGTCTGCTTTGTAATTCTGGGCTACATCGACGGAAAAAATCCTCAGCGGAAAAAACGAAAGGACGGCCGAGTCAGAATCGTAGAATAGTTTAATTTTTGCAGCG
>CAZACA010000052.1:0-5362 GCA_964483515.1 uncultured Treponema sp. | reverse complement strand
TAATTTTTGCAGCGGAAAAAAAACATGGCGAAAAAAAACAGAAGGGCAATTATGCTGCTGAAAAAAAGCCATGCAGGCGTGTCGGAAAAAAGCGAAATCTGTTCGTGCTTTTTGAACGCTTTTTTAATTGAACGTTTTGATTTGCTTGAAAGGCCGTGAACTCTTCCGTCCAGAGTGCCGCTTTCCGTAGTTCCGAAAATTTCTTCCCTGCTGATGGCGTAGTGGCACGAAGGACATCCGTTTATGAAATTCCGGACCGTACCCACGTGACCGCATTTGGGACATCGCACCGCTGCAAAGAATCTTCCGCACTTGGGGCAGATTTTCGCGTTGGGTGCAACTTCCGAGCCGCATCCTTCGCAAAAATATTTGGCCTTTCTTTCATCCATCATTCAGTTCCCAGGTTGTCTACCGTATAATCGTAAATCTGCCAGATTCCGTCGCGCTGCCTTACATAATACGTGTAGCGTTTTTTCTCCAGGAAAGTATCGTTTTTAAACCATTCGATTACTTTTACCGTGCCGTCGGTGGGCGAATAGGAAGTTTCTTCAATGGCGAATTTCGACGGAACTGCAACGATGTCGTAATCGATTCGCTGCAACATCAAATTTGCGCGGAACGAACGGAGCATGTCGGCCCTTTCTTCTGCCCTGGCTGATTCGTATTTCTTTTTGCGCACTGAATCGCGGGTGAGCATGGCTTCCAGATCCATGTAAAGGAAAAACTGATCCCACAAACTTTTCTGCCGCGCAATTATCGTCTGCTCAACGACATGGTCAGGGCTGATGTCTTCAGGCTGTAAAAGCGCTGCGGAAGAATTCTGCACGGGAAGAACCGATGAAGATGACGCGGAAGGAGTGGGGCGGATTTCAAGGCTCAGCCGGTTTGACGAAAGATATTTTTCGCGGTTCCTGTAAAGTTCAGGATAAAAACGCAGTTCCACGTAATAAATGGACGGATCGGAAATTTCCAGGTAATCCTTTAAATTTTCGCGGAAGGAATATTCTTCGCCCGGTTCCAGGGAAATTTCGCGGAAGTAAACCGTCTGGTTCGTCGTACGCTTTTTAATCAGATTCTGCGTCGTGGGCAGCTGGGATTTTTTTACGTTGAACGCAATGAAATCCACGGAAAACATTTTGTCATCGGCGATTTTAAATCGAAGCGTTTCGGAACTCGTATTTGAAACCGTAATGTAGACGTACACCGGATTTTTTTCGGCGTCACCCGGATAATACATCGTCCGGTCGAAAAACTTGATGGAAATTTCCGCATTCTTTTCTTCGCTGCTGGAATTTTCCTGTGCGAAGGCTGTGGCAAAAAATAAAGAAATTGATATAATCGTGGCTAGCGAGCGTTTAATGTTCACAAAAATACTCCCTTGAGGAAATCCTCTTGATTTAAAATTCCATTTACATTTATCGGACAGTTATGAAAAATTCATTATCACCAAAATCGACAAATTCACTCGTGCGCCTTTTGGATTCGTCTTCAGTTCACGAAGCGGCGAAAAATTCATTGCAGGGCGGATTGTTTCCGTGCCAGATTTCAGGACTCCGCGGAAGCCTGCCGTCGTTTTTTCTGGGACAATTTGCATCGGTAAAAAAAATTGAACGGATGCATAAAGCGCAGTACGAAAATTCTCCCGTGCAGAATCAGTGCGATTTTGTGGCGGTAGTTTCTTCCCGGAAGGAAGCGGACGAATGCGAAACCGATCTGTCAGTTGCGCTGGGCGATTCAGCTGAAATTTATAAATTTCCGTGGTGGGGCACAATTCCTTACAGAAGCGTTTCAAAAGGTGCGGCGGTTTTTGGCGAGCGGGCAGGAATCCTGGCGAAACTTTCCGAGCGGAATTCCCGGACGGAAAAAATGCGCGTTTTTATCGTTCCGCTGCGTTCACTGCTTTCTCCCGTGCCGCCTTTAAAATACACGCGGAATCTGGCGACGGTTTTGCGGAAAGGGCAGGAAATCGATCCTGAAAAACTTGCTGAACGGCTTTCGTCTCAGGGCTACGTCCGCGTTCCGAAAATCGGCATGAAAGGCGAATTCGTACTGCGCGGTGAAGTCCTTGAAATTTTCATGGCAGGCGAAAATGCAGCGCACCGTATCGTGTTCGATTTTGATACGATCAGCCAGATAAAAATTTTCGAGCCGGACACTCAGCTTTCCCTGGGCAGCGTGGAAAAAGTTGTAATCTGTCCGCGGAAAGAAGTCGTGTGGACTGAAAGTCTGGTGGAAAAACTGGACGAAATTTTCCGCGAAGAAGACGAAAACGGCATAAAAAACGATTTTGCGTCCTACGATTCAGCAAAAAAATCGGGCGGAATAGCGGAAAATGAAAACGAACGGTCGGAAGTCAGCGGAATCCCCGGCGGAAATAAAAACGAACGGTCGGAAGCACAACGGACGGAAAGAACTAACGTTCATCTGGCGCTTACTGAAAACGCAAAAAAGGAAAAAGACCGCATAATTTCTGAACTCATGGAATTCGGCGAAACGGAAGGCGAAGAACTTTTTTATCCGCTGATTTTCGGCGAAAAAAATTGCGTTCTGGATTATCTTCCTGATGACGCGGAAATTTTTTTCTACGACTGGGACAAACTTTTAAATGCGCGGAAAATGCTTTTGAACGAATATTCGGTTTCGTACAGGCAGAAGCGGCAGGAACTTCCGGTTTTTCTTCCTCAGGCGATGCTTCTGGATTTTTTCAGCGTGGCGTCGGAATGCAAAAAAATCGTTGCGTTCAGGACTCTGGAAACGCTTGAAAATTCCGCGGAAAACGAAGACGAAAATTTCAGCGGATTTTTTAAAAATTCACTCTGCGTAAAAAGCGAAAATTCACAGAGTTACTTCGGAAACATTTCGTACTTAAAGGAACAGCTTTCGCTTTTTCAGCGCGACGGATACAGAATTTTTATTTTTGCGGACAACGAAAATCAGTCTGCAAGAATCGGCGAAATTTTAAAGGAATTCGTGCAGGAATCCGGCGGAAGTTTTCCCGTGGAAATTCTGCCCGGGTCGGTTACTTCGGGATTTTCCATGGCGGAAGAAAAAATTCTCGTGATTCAGGAAAACGAAATTTTCGGCAGGAAAAAAAATGCGCCCAGATCAATCCGCAGTGCAAGGTCAAAGGCAATCGATGCATTCGTGGATCTGACGCCCGGCGATTTTGTGGTTCATGCAAATTACGGAATCGGACTTTTTAAAGGAATTGAGCGCGTAAAAACTTCCGGCAACGAACGCGACTACATCAAGCTCGAATACGCCGACGAAGAAATTGCATTCGTTCCCATCGAACAGGTGAATCTTGTTCAGCGGTACATCGGCAGCGAAACTGAAAAACCGCGGCTCGACAGAATCGGCTCGAAAAGCTGGCGCGACAGAAAGGCAAAGGTAAAGCAGAAAGTTGAAGAAATCGCGGAAAAACTCATCGACCTTTATTCCAAGCGGCAGTCGTCAGGCGGATTTCCTTTTCCGAAAGACACTGAATGGAATGCGGCGTTTGAAGCGGCTTTTCCCTATGAAGACACTCCCGACCAGTTTACGGCGACCCGCGAAATAAAGGAAGACATGGAAAAACCGGTTCCCATGGACAGGCTTGTATGCGGCGACGTGGGCTACGGAAAAACTGAAATTGCCATGCGTGCAGCGTTCAAGGCGGTTATGGGCGGAAAGCAGGTGGCGTTTCTTGCACCGACTACGATTCTCGCGGAACAGCATTACGAAAATTGCATTGAGCGGTTTAAAAATTTTCCTGTTCAGATTGCACAGCTTTCGCGGTTCGTTTCTGCTTCGGAACAGAAAAAGATTTTAAAAAATCTTTTAAGCGGCGCGGTGGACATAATAATCGGCACGCACAGAATTTTGCAGAAGGACGTTTTGTTCAAGGACCTGGGACTTCTGATAATCGACGAAGAGCAGCGGTTCGGCGTAAAGGACAAGGAAAAACTTAAGGCCATGAAAACCAACGTGGACTGCCTTGCATTGAGCGCCACACCGATTCCGCGGACACTTCACATGAGCCTTCTGAAAATCCGCGACATGAGCCTCCTGACGACTCCTCCGCAGAACCGTCAGAGCGTGGAAACTGCCATCGAAGAATTCAGCGGCGAAAAAGTTGCCCGTGCCATCCGTAACGAAGTAAATCGCGGCGGACAGGTTTTTTACCTGCATAACCGGGTGGAAACTCTGGAAGAAACACGGCGGAAAATCGAAAATCTTGTTCCGGAAATGCTGGTGGAAACGGCTCACGGACAGATGACGAGCGAAGAACTGGACGACATTTTCAGGCGGTTCAAAATGGGCGGATTTCACGTTCTGGTGGCGACGACGATAATCGAAAACGGAATCGACATTCCCAACGTAAACACGATCATCATCGACCGGGCGGATATGTACGGCGTGAGTCAGCTCTATCAGCTCCGCGGAAGGGTGGGACGAAGCGACCGGAAAGCGTATGCGTTTCTTTTTTATCCTGAAAACAAATCGTTGAGCGAAGTTGCCATGAAACGTCTTCAGGTCATCAGCGATTTTACTGAACTTGGTTCGGGATTTAAAATTGCCATGAAGGACATGGAAATCCGCGGCGCGGGAAATCTGCTGGGAAAAGATCAGAGCGGCGAAGTTTATGCGGTGGGTTTTGAAATGTACCTGCATCTTTTGAACGAAGCGATTCAGCGGCTTTCTTCAGGCGACTGGAAGGCACAGACGGAAGTCCTTCTGGAACTGGAATATTCAGGCTTCATTCCCGACGGATATATTTCCCAGCCCGAAACGAAAATGGAAATGTACAAAAAAATCGCGGCGGTGCAGAATCAGGCGGAACTGGATTCGGTGTGGGCGGAACTTTCCGACAGATTCGGAACCGTGCCCGATGAAGTTTCAAGCCTCCTGAGCCTGGCAAAAATCCGCATCGTGTGCAATCAGCTTTCAATTTCATCGCTGAAGGAAAAAAAAGGTCTTGTCCGTGCCGAATTTGCCGACGTTGCAAAAATCAGCACGGATAAAATTCTGCGTCTGGTCAAATCAGGCGGCGGACGGGTTTCCCTGGATTCATCAGCGCCCAACGTACTGATTTTAAAGACGCTTTCCATCGATTTGAAATCCAAATGCGACTTCATAAAGGAAAAACTTGAAACGCTCCTGTAATTTAAAAAAGCAGGAGGATTCCGCGGACGTAACGCGAAAAAAAGCGCAGTAAAAATTTGTCAAACCGCTTTTCGTCCAGAAAAATTACTGAATAATATTTTTTGAACGCGAAAATATTTTTGTAAACTACGATTTTTTTTGCATCGCTTAATTTTTTGTAAACTTCTGCGGATTTTTCAGGCGGAAGAATTTCCTGCACTTTCGGGAAAATTTCAAA
>CAZACA010000051.1:0-12562 GCA_964483515.1 uncultured Treponema sp. | reverse complement strand
TATACAACAATGAAAAATCTAACTAAACGCTGATATTTTTTTACAAAAAATTTGATTTATTTTGCTTGACAAAAAAAAATCTTAGAGATAAACTCCCTCACGTATGTCAGATAGTGTAACTGTTTTAGCACCCGCTAAGATAAATCTCGGTTTGCAGATTCTTTCCAGGCGGTCGGACGGTTACCACGATTTACGCAGTATTTTTTCAACTGTTGGTTTGTTTGACGAAATTTCGGTATCAAAGATCGACGAAAAGAATAGGTGCGTTGTGGAGTGCGATGCGATGGAACTTCCGGAACAAAACACAATTACTGTTGCATACAAAGCTTTCTGCGTGCTGACTGGCATAGATTGTGGAGTTCGTGTTTCCATTCGGAAACGGATTCCCGCTGGCGGTGGATTGGGAGGCGGATCTAGTGATGCATCTTCTTTTCTTCAATCCGTTGACCATCTGTTTGGAACTGGTCTTGACATCAATTCCCTTTCAAAAATCGCAGAGAAAGTCGGTAGCGACGTGTTTTTCTTTACTCACGCTCTTTTCGCTGATGAAGGCAAAAGGTTTTCGCAGTTTGAACCGTATGCTGCGTTAGTCGAAGGAAGAGGTGAAATAGTAAATCAAATACACTGTCGTAAAGATTTTCATGTTCTTCTAGTTTTTCCAGATATTGGGATCTCTACTAGAATGGCTTATGAGTTAGTTGACGGCAGAACGCTGACTGCTTCAGGGAAATTTGGTTTTGATTTTAAGGAGATGTACAAAAAGCCCGTGAACGAGTGGTGTTTTGCGAATGATTTTACGATTCCAATCTGTGAAAACTACAGGACAGTTGCGAAATCATTGAGTTGCTTAAAAAAATGCAATCCTGATTTTGCGGATATGTCTGGTTCCGGCTCTACTTTGTTTGGAATTTTTTCAAAAATCGAAAATGCCGTTAAGGCAAAGGAAATCTTGGGAAAAGAATTCAAGACTGTACTTGTTTAACGTGTTTGATATATTGAAGGAGAGTCCAAGTAATCCTTGAAAAGGGGTTTGTGCTGAATAAGCAAAGAGGAGTGTGTTTATGCAGATTACAGATGTTAGGATCCGCAAAGTAGAAGGAGAAGGGAAACTAAAGGCTTACGTGACTGTTACTTTCGATGATTGTTTCGTCGTTCACAATGTAAAGATTATTGAGGGTACGTCAGGGCTCTTTATTGCGATGCCTAGTCGTAAAACTGCAAACGGTGAGTACAAAGATGTGGCTCACCCGATTAGTCCAGAGTTTCGCAGTATCATTCAGACAAAAATTTTGGATGAATACAATGCCGGGCATGTCGAAAATGGATCTGTAAAAACGGAAGAATAAATTTCCGTATTCAGATATTTTGGGACGTCGTCAAGTGGTAAGACAATGGCTTTTGGTGCCATCATTCCGCTGGTTCGAGTCCAGCCGTCCCAGTTCAGTATTAAGATATTTTAAAATTAGAAGGAGTCCTTTAACTATGGAACAATTCGTTATCAATGCGTCTACGCGGAAAGAGACTGGAAAGAAGTATGCAAAAAAAATCCGTGCCAAAGGGAAGATTCCAGCAGTAGCATACAATGAAAGTGGGGAGGCATTTTCACTTGAAGTTGATGTTGGAGAGTTTTCCAGGGCTTGGCGCTCAATTACAAAGACGACTCTCGTTCTTTTAAAAATTGACGGTGTGGAACATAAGGCATTCATCAAAGATACTGAATACGATATCAAAACCGATTCATCTCTTCATGCAGATTTTTATATTGTAAGCGGCGAAAAGAAAATTACATCCACTTACAGAATTCGTTATTCGGGAACTCCTTCGGGCGTTCTTCGCGGCGGATTCATGGTAAAGCATGTGCCGGAAGTTAAAATCAAGGCTCTGCCACAGGACTTGCCTGAATTTATTACAGCGGACGTTTCAAGTCTTGACATTGGCGGAAAATTCACCATTGCAGACCTTAAACTTAACGATAAAGTCGAAGTTCTTTCAAACCCGTCTTCGCTTGTCGTTTCCATTGCGCCTCCGCGGAAGTAATTCTGATTGTCGCTGATTCGTCGTTTCGGCGGATTTACAATTTGCAGGCTGTTCATAAGTTAAAGAGTTTCTTTAGCGTTATGGGCAGCTTTTTTTTTGCCATGAAAGATTTTTGTTTGGATTTTGAAAAAAAGGTCGCGGAAAACCTGGACGAATGCCTTTCGTCTTATAAAAAATCTTTGTGCGACGAAATTTCCATGGGTGCGGCGGTTTCGGGCGGCGCGGATTCGGTTTCGCTTCTGGTTTCGCTGAAAAAAATCCTTCCGCAAAATATTTCGCTGAAAGTCGTTACGGTAAATCATAACATCCGTTCAGAAAAAGAAAGTGCAGGCGATGCTTCTTTCGTGGAAAATCTGTGCCGTTCTCTGGGCGTTTTTTGCGTCCGGTTCGACGTGGAAAGGGGAAAAATTTTTAGCCTTGCAAAGGAAAGCGGAACTTCGGTGGAAGATGCGGCGCGGAAAATTCGCTACGAAAAATTCGCTGAGTTTGCACGGAACGAAAAAATCGGCTTCATCTGCCTGGCGCACAACAAAAATGACCAGATTGAAACGGTTGCCATGAGGTTTTTTCAGGGGTCGCCGGTTCTGGGCGGGATTCCGCGGGAAAGGGGAATTTTTTTGCGGCCGCTTTTAAATATTCCGCGGTGTGAAATCGAAAAATATCTTTCGGAAAAAAAAATCGCTTTCAGGACTGACGGAACGAATTTTGACGATTCCATTTTGCGCAACAGATTCCGCAGAAAAATAATTCCGTTTCTGGACGAAGAAATTTCCGGCTGGCAGAACGCGGTTTTCAGGCTGTCGAAAAAAATGCATTCGGACGAAGAATTTTTGTCCCGTACGGCGGAAGAATCCCTGCAAAAAATCGATGCGGAATTCGCTCAGGATTCAGTTTCGTTCAGCGCGGAAAAATTTTTTCTGCTGCATGAATCGATTCGTGTGCGCGTGGTCTTTAAAATCCTTGAAAAAATCGGTGCTGCTTCCCGCGTGCCGTTTGAATTCGTGCATTCGCTTTTCTGCGGAAAAAAAATCCTGCGTGAAAAAAAATCGGATTGCTGCGGAATTGAGTTTTTGCATTCGGACGGAACGATTTTGATTCAAAAAAAACAAAAAGTAGCGACAGAAAAATATTTCTTTGTTATAATGGCGACCGATGGCGATTTTTGCGTGGGCGGGCGACGGTTCAGCGTCGTTTCCTGCGGAAAAAAAATTTCCATCCGCTCCGGTTCGTGCGAAATCGTGCTGGAAAATTTGGGCTTTCCGTTCGTTTTCAGAAGCCGTGCGCCGGGAGATTCTGTCCGGTGTGCTGACGGTTCCTACAGAAGCGCTTCAAAAATTCTGGACGACTGGAAGGCCGGCGAAAAAAGAAATTCCATTCCTTTCGTTCAGAAAATTTCGGTCGAAAAAAAAAATCCGCGTCAGGAAATTCGCTGCATCTGGGGAAGTCTTTTTGGATTTAAGGATTGGATTGTAAAGGATTGAAAAATGAAAAATTCGTGCAGGAAAATTTTTTTCGTTTCGGTTTTATTTGCGTTTTGTGCTGAAGTTTTTCCGTCGGGAAATGCACCGGATGCCAACAGACGGACTGCGCTTCGTTGTCTGGAAAACGCCACGAATTATTTCGCCGAAAAAAAATGGGCTGAAGCAAAAAGTCAGGCGTATCTGGGAATTGCCTACGATGATTCCGTTTCCGATTTGTGGTACATCTGCGGTTCGTCGGAACTTGCTGAAAAAAAATCGAAGGCATACGTTCTGCCGTTTTTGGAAAATGCGCTCAAACTGAACGACTGGGCAAATTACAATCGCGACAATGCACGGCTTCTCTACGCCGATTTGCTCAGCGACACGGGAAAATTTCAGGAAGCCGTTGATGTTCTGGACGCTGCGCCGCTTCTTTATTCTTCCGATGCCGAATTCATCCGCGTAAAATCCTACTACCGCATGAAGGACGACGCTTCGGTTTCCAGAGCGCGGAACAAAATCGACGGAGCACGCAGAATTTATTCATCCGACACACGATTTCCGCTTCTGTTTTTTAAAAACGAAAATCCCGACGATACGAATGCCGACGTAAAACGGATTGCCGCGTATTTCGTGAACCAGATAAGTCAGTACGCACAGGCCGCTCCCGACAAGGACGAAGAACTGGAAATTTACGCTGCCAGATTCGCTTCGGGAAAAGAAAAAATCAACATTTTGAAGTCGTTTGCTGCCCGCGGTTTGCGTCATCCGCTTTATGCCGTGGAATCGCTGAAGGAAAAAATTTCAGGCGAGCAGGAAGCGTTCGATTATGTGGCGCAGTTTGCAGACGAAAAAATCGATTTTGACATTTTGAACGAATTCGTTTCGCTTTTGCAGGACGAAGACGTCATCGATTACGCGCGGCAATATTTCGATTCGTTCTGCGGATTTGTGGTGCAGGACACGGACGGCGACGGAATTGAAAATCTTTTCGTAAAATTTTACCGCGGACGGCCACAGGAAATTTCTTACGACAAAAATCAGGACGGCGAATTCGACTGGAAAATTTCCTGCGATTTCGGCGTGCCAATTTCGGGATTTTTGCGGAAAGGCGACATGACTTTTTTGTGGAACGATTTTCCGTATCTGGAGCAGGTGGAATTTTTAAGCGCGGCAAAAGATTCATCCCGCGGAACAAAAAAATCCATTCAGAAATTTAAATTCATCAGCGAATCGATTCAGTGGCTTCCCGTAAAAATTCAGGAGTCGCCCGTAATTTCTGAAAAAACCGGAACGAAATTTTTCTTTCCCGTGCTGAACGACGAATTTTTCAGGTTGACTTTGGGCGAAATGCTCGATTCTTCGTCATCGTTTGAACTTCTGGCGGACGGCGCGGACGAAAAAATCCGGTTCGTAATTTTAAACGGAAAAATTCAGCAGTCGTTTTATTATTCCGCGGAAGGAAAACTGTTTGCCCAGGCGCGTTTTGAAGACAATCTGCCCGTTGTCCGCGTGGTGGATTCTGACCGCGACGGAATTTTTGAAACTACGGAATTTTACGCGGTGGATTTCGACAGGAGCATGAAAGTTCATTCGCTGGAAGACGAGCATCAGATCATTCAGAATCTTTTTGGCGGCGTGGCGGACGGAGCGGAATTTTACCTTCGCATGATTCAGGTGGACAAAAATAACGACACCATTCCCGATTTCACCGAAGAATATACGTCGGGCGGCGGAAAAATAATTTCCTGGGACACGGACGAAGACGGAAAATTCAACGTGCGTCATGTGGTTTTTCCGGGCGGCGTGGTGGAGCAGTCGCTTTTTTACACCGTTCCGAAAGGCGAACTTGTAACGGTGAAATTTGAAAATAAAATTCCGGTTCAGGTTACGGACGGCGAAGAAATTCTTTCGGTTTACAGGGACGGTGAAAACGAATTTTTCTGGCTCACGAAAACTCCTGAAATTTTTAAGGATTCCGCGGAATTTTCGGCGATGGCAAAAAGTGCAAAAAAAATCCTGAACGAAAAAAACGAACAGGGCAGCTGCGTCATTCTGGAAGGCGAAAAACAGAACGTGCTTTGCATCAGAATCGAAAATTTCGATTTCGGAATTTTGACAGAGAAGGAAGATGAAAAAAAGTAAAAAAATCTGCGCGGAATTTTTTGCGGTAATTTTGATTTTGTGCGGCGGAATTTTTTCCTGCGGAACTACGGAAGAAACTTCAGCGCAGGTGCAGACAAATTTCACGGAAGATTCGGCATTCAGAACCGAGTGGAATTCGGTGAAAAAACTTTCCGAAAAAAATCTTTTAAAATCGTTGTGGCGCGCAAAACTTCTGGCGGAAAATTCGGAGCAGAATCCTGAAGCACTTTCCCTGCTGGAAGAAATTTCGGCTGCGTGCGTGGCGGAATTTGATTCGGCGCTGGAAGAAAAAAAATATTTTGATGCGCTGGAAATTTTCATTTCGCTTGAATCGGTGGAATCCGGCGAAATTTCATCGCTGAAAAAAAATCGTGCAGAACTGGAAAAACTCGCTTACGCAGATGTTCCCGGCGGCGCAAAACCTTCCGTGCAGAACGCTCCTGTGGCGGAAATGATAAAAGGAACCGTAACGGTTTACGTGGACAAAGGCATAAAAATTCAGCGCGGAATCGGATACGCGGATGCAGTTCTGGGCAGCGGATTTTTTATTTCGGGCGACGGTTATATCGTTACGAATCATCACGTGATTTCGGACATGGTGGACAAAAAGTACGAAGGATTTTCGCGGCTTTACATAAAACTTGCGGAAGACCCCGACACGCGGATTCCGGCGAAAGTTGTGGGCTACGACAGCACCCTCGACCTTGCGCTTTTAAAGACTGAAATCGATGCGCCGTACGTTTTTGCCCTGGGTTCCAGCAGCGATTTATCCGTGGGCGACAAAGTTTTTGCCATCGGTTCTCCCCTGGGACTGGAAAAAACTTTAACGAGCGGAATCATTTCGTCGGCTGACAGGCAGATTTTTTCGGCGGGACCGGTTTTTCAGGTGGATGCGGCAATCAACAGCGGAAATTCGGGCGGACCGTTAATCGACACTCAGGGAAAAGTTCAGGCGATTGTTTTTGCAGGCGTTCCGAATTTTCAGGGGCTGAATTTTGCAATTCCCGTGGAGTACCTGAAAAATTCCCTTCCGTTTTTGTTTAAAGGCGGCGAGCGGGAACATCCGTGGATTGGTGCGTACGGAAAAACAAAGCGGCTTCCGGGTTCAGGCGCGAAAAATGAAGGCGTGAATGTTTTTTATGTTTTGCCGGGCGCAAGTGCAGACAGAAGCGGCATAAAGGAAAACGACGTCCTGATTTCGCTGGGCGGCGAAAAAATTTCTTCCGTGGACGATTTGCAGATTGCGTTCATGAAGCAGCCGTCGGGCGTAATCGTTCCTGCGGAAATTCTTTCGGAGGACGGAAGCGTTTCAAAAAAAATCCTTTACCTGGAAAAGCGGCCTTCGTCTCCGGGCTACGAAATTTACCGGCGTGACGTAATTACCAGCGCATTTTATCCCATGGTGGGCATGAGTCTGGTGCGCGTTTCGCCTTCAAACAAAAAAAAGTTTTCGGTGCAGAAAATCATAAAAGGTTCGGCGGCGGATGAAACGGGATTCAGCGAAAATGATCCGGTGGAACTTCTGGGCGTGGATTTCAGCGCGGAAAAAGATGCCGTTTACGTTCAGCTTTACGCAAAAAAACGCAAAAACGGATACCTGGATGTAAGCCTCTGGTTCGCGTCTCCGCTGGATTCGTCCTTTTATTTTTAATCGTAAGGAATTTGAAATGACAGAATTAAAGTACAAGCGGAATTTTTGCATTACCGCCCACATCGACCACGGAAAATCTACGCTGGCAGACAGGCTGATTCAGAAAGCGAAAATCATCGAAGAGCGGCAGATGAAAAATCAGATTCTGGACAGCATGGACATTGAACGGGAGCGCGGAATCACCATAAAAAGCCAGGCGGTAACCATTCCCTACAGGGCAAAGGACGGACACGATTACGAACTGAATTTCGTAGACACTCCGGGCCACGTGGATTTCAGTTACGAAGTGAGCCGTGCAATCGCGTCGTGCGAAGGAGCGCTTCTTTTAATCGATGCAACTCAGGGCGTGGAAAGTCAGACGGTAAGCAATCTGTACATGGCAATGGAACACGATTTGACCATCGTTCCCGTCATCAACAAAATCGATCTTGCCAGCGCGGATGTGGAAGGCGTAAAAAAGCAGATTGAACACGACCTGGGGCTGGATGCGTCGGATGCACAGCTTGTCAGCGCAAAAACCGGGCAGGGAATCGACGAACTTTTTGAAGCAATCGTAACGAAATTTCCTCCGCCGTCAGGAAGCGCAGAAAATCCCCTTCAGGCGTTGATTTTCGACTGTCACTACGACGAATATCGCGGCGTAATCGTTCACATTCGCGTCATGGAAGGAAAAGTAAAGGCAGGCGACGTAATAAAATTCATGAGCAACGGAACTCAGTACAAGGTCGAGCAGACGGGCGTTTTCAAAATAAAATACGAAGAAACCGGTTCCCTTGAAGCAGGCGACGTGGGCTACATTATTGCCGGCATAAAAACCGTAAGCGACGTAGGGGTAGGCGACACCATTACTTCCGCAGAAAATTCCGCGAAAAATCCTCTGCCCGGATTTAAGGAAGTTAAGCCCGTAGTTTTTTCGTCAATTTATCCCATCGATTCCAACGACTACGAAGAATTAAAGGTCGCCATGGAAAAATTAAAATTAAACGATGCGTCCCTTGTGTACGAAAAGGACAATTCCCTTGCTTTGGGAAACGGATTCCGCTGCGGATTTCTGGGGCTGCTGCATCTGGAAATAATTCAGGAGCGGCTTGAGCGGGACTTTGACCAGGCGGTAATTTTCACGGCACCGAGCGTAAAATACAAGGTAAAAGTTTCCGGCCGCGAAGAATTTTTTGTAGACAATCCTGCTGATTATCCCGAAGGAAAAATCGAATCGTCCCAGGAACCTTACATAAAAGCGTCAATCATTACGCCGTCGGAATATCTGGGCGCCATCATGGAACTTTGCCGGATGAAGCGCGGAAGTCAGACAAACATGCAGTATCTGGACGAAAAACGCGTGGAACTCACTTACGAAATGCCCCTCGCGGAAGTTCTGTTCGATTTTTACGACAAATTGAAATCGTTCAGCCGCGGATACGCAAGTTTCGACTACGAAGTCATCGACTATCGCCCCACGGATTTAATCAAAATCGACATTTTAATCAATTCCAAACCGGTGGATGCACTGGCGCAGCTTTGTTTCAGGCCGGGAGCAGTTGAAAAAGCCAAAACCGTCTGCGAGCGTCTTAAAGGCGAAATTGCGCGGCAGCAGTTTAAAGTGGCGATTCAGGGTGCCATCGGAAGCCAGATTATTGCCCGCGAAACCGTAAATCCCGTGCGAAAGGACGTTCTTGCAAAATGTTACGGCGGTGACGTTACGCGAAAACGAAAACTTCTGGAAAAGCAGAAAGCCGGCAAAAAACGGATGCTCATGGCGGGCAACGTGGAACTTCCTCAGAGCGCATTTCTTGCGGTGCTGAAGGAAAAAAACGACGACTGATTTTCCGCGGATTTAATTTATTCCGGTTCAGCCAATGCAATTTTTATCTGCTTCAGGAAAAAATCGGTTTCGGCACGGACGCGCGTTAAAAACGAACGGTCTGATTTAAAATTTTCGCCGTCAGGAAAATGCAGAAAAAGATATTCCCGCGGTGCAGCAAGATTTTCGATCTGTTTTTCAAGCGGAATATTTTTTTCGCGGAAGGAAGATTTTTCGCCGGAAGAAAGCAGGTCGCGGATTTTTTCCAGCGCATTTTTTTCCGTGCGGTAAAATTCAGTCACTTCATTTTTCCTGAAAGGATTTTTTTTCGCATTGAAATTTTCTTCCGCGGATTTTTGGAAATTTTCGTCCGGCAGAAAAAGTTCGCGCCGTTCAAGTCCCAGGGAAATTCCGCCCGGCGAAATGTCGAAAAGATTTTTTTGATTTTTAAACGAAAGCGAAAATTGCGCAGCGTACTGAATCATGATTTTTGTAGAAAAAATTTTCCGTGCGTTTTTGTCCGCCGTGCAAACTGAATTTTCCGAAAACGCAGCGTCGAAATTTTCCGCGGAAAAAATCCGTGTGCTTTCTGAAATCCTGCTGATTGTGGAAGCGCATTTTCTGGCGTGGGTTCGTCCTGCCGAAAAACTGAAATCCATTCCCGTGACAAAAACCGGTACGTCCGCCGACCGTCTGATTTTCAGCGCAACGAAAACCGCGCAAAGTCCCACCGAGCCCATGGGTTCCAGAAAATTTTCTACGATTTTTTTTTCGCGCAGACTGTCGAAAAATTTTCCTTCGCTGAATCGCGACGCAAACCAGATTCTTTTTCCGCATAATTTTTCTGCCGCTTCATTCCGCGACGCCAGATCCAGAAAAAAAGGAATTTCGTTTTTTTGCATGCCGATGTAAAATTTTTCCACTGCGCCCTGACTTTCCACCGCCACCGCCGCATCTGCCTTTATTTTCCGCGAAAAAAGATTTTGCAGTGCCGCATCCACCGAAAGAATGAAAAAATCTTCGCGACGGAAATTTTTGAAATCTAAAAAATCCAGGCTTTCACCCGCGCCGCAGACGATAATCGGTTTTGAAACGGAATTTTTCACTTCGTCCAGAAGCAAATCCTGCGAAAGGAATTTTATGTTGCGGAAAAAATTCCGCGAAAAAAGGCGGCCCATTTTTACCAGGGTAATCCGGTTTTTCCAGAAAGTTGAAATGATTTCCTGAACGGCGCAAAAAACCGTTCTGTATTTTTCAGCCGAAAAATTTACGCCTGCACTGAAATCGATTTTTACTGCACGCTTTATTTTTCCGCTTCTGCAAAAATTCCGCACGCATGAATCCAGCGACAGAAAATCGTTCAGGTGAAAAAAATCAGTTCCGCCCGGAAAAAATTCCTGTGCCAGATTAAAAAGATTTTCGTCGTCTTCAAGGGAAATTATCCTGCAATCCGCGGGAATTTTTTTCAGGAGCAGGCTGAATCCGTACCAGAGCACGGGCGAGCAGATTACCACGAGGGTTCCGGGCAGAATGCAGAGATTTTCTACGGTGCTTTCCACGGATTTTGCGGGATTGTATCTGGAGTACAAAAAGCGGCCGTTGTATTCTACGGTTTTTAAAACAGAAAAGCCCTCTCCGGCGCTTACCAGACGGGGCTTTGCAGATTCGGATTTTTCCAAAACTATTCCTTTTTTTTGTTTTCGGCTGCCAGTTTCAGATACGTTGCCCAGAAATTGTTTTCAAGTTTATCGCTTGCAAAAAGTTCGGCCTGAAGTGAAGAAGAATCCAGTGACGCAATGTCGGGCTCGGCAATTTCTTCCGCGGGCGTTTTTTCGATTTGCGTGCATTTTAAAACTACGACGCTGCTTCCCAGAACGAACGGTGCGCTTACTTCGCCGGTTTTCAGTGCAAATGCAGTTCTGTACGCTTCTTCGTTGTTGGAAAGCCGCGAAAATGAAGACGATTTTTCGGTTTCAGGCAGAATCGATACGTTGCCGTAATTTATTGCAAACGGACTGATGACCGATTTTTCCACGCTGAATTTTCGGCACGCTTCGTCAAAATCCGATACGGCAGTTTCTGACACGAAATTTTCCGCCATTTCCATGTAATAATTTTCGATGTAGCCTTTTTCGCTGGAATTCATGTAGGACAAAATTGCGCCCTGGGTTTTTTCGTCTGAAAAATCCGCCGCTTCCACGTCGCCGTTGCATTTGAAAATTGAATAACCTTTTGCGGTTTTTATTACGCTGCTGATGGAACCGGTTTTAAGCTGCTCCAGTTCGGAAAGCGAATCTTTGGAGTCAAGCAGATTTTCGACCTGATAGCGGAATGAGCCGGCAAGAGTTCCGTCCGCAGAAGAATAATATTTCTGCGATTTTTCCGATGCCGCATCTTCAAAAGTAATTTCGCCGCCGTTAATCTGCTTTAAAATTGATTTCGCTTCGGATTCGTCGTCCACCGTCACCACCGAAAGATTGTAACGGATAAATTTTTCCGCGTTGTTCCGTGCAAAAATTACTGCCTGTTCCCTGGGAAAATTCAGCGTAGAAAAAGATGCCGCTTCAAAAGAATGCTTTTCGGTTGCCATTTCAGAGAGAAATTTTTTTTCCGCGGAACTTCGTTTCATGCCGTACAGAGATTTTCCGTTCAGCGTTCTGTCCGAATTCGTTCCGAAAAAATCTTCCACGTAGCGCGAATAAGTCAAACTCTGAATCTGTTCGTTTTTCATCGAATTCAAATCCGCCTGACTCGCCTGATTGTACGCTTTTTGTGAAAATTTTCCGTCTGCACCGGTGAACGCCTTTACGATTTCGCGGTTAACGGCATCCCGCGGCACCACGTAACCTGATTTTTCCACTGCGCCCGTAAAAGCCATGTCAATGACCGTCTGCCTGAACGACTGATTCATGATGGAATCGTAAGTTTTGTCGTCCACGCTGTAGCCCATGTTTTTGTATGCGCCGGCAAGATTCGATACTGCGTTGTAAAATTTTGAGCCGGGTTCGTAAACGATTTTTTTGCCGTCGAAGGAACCGAATGAATTTATTTTTTGCCGGTTAAAAATCGACTGGAAAACTGCACTCGCACCGAACGGAAGAAAAACCAGCGCAGAAATAACCAGAATGATTATGGCACCGATTCGCGAGTTTTCTTTTTTTGCCTTTGGCTTTTCGATTTTGATGTCTTGATTCATGGAAGAAACGTCCTTTTTTAAAAAGTTTTTGGGATTTTATCATTGTGAAAAATTAGTGTCAATGTTTTGAACCGGATTGAAGCGGCTGAAAAATTCGGATTGATTCGACGTGCGGAAAATGAAGGGAAAAAATGATTCGGGCAACCGGGATTTGAACCCGGGACCTCTAACTCCCGAAGCTAGCGCGCTACCAACTGCGCTATTGCCCGAAAAAAAACGGGATGTACGGGACTCGAACCCGTGGTCTCCGGCGTGACAGGCCAGCGCGATAA
>CAZACA010000050.1:0-12775 GCA_964483515.1 uncultured Treponema sp. | reverse complement strand
ATTTGCGGTTATTTTGCCGAAAGTTTTTTAGCGGAGATTTTTCGTCATCGAATATTTTTTTTCATTGCATTGCTGAACAAAAAAAATTCCGCAGAACCGTTCGCGTCAAAAAATCCCCCGTGGAAAAATTGACTAAAAGATTTTTTAGTTCTATGATGTGGCACTATGACTGCAAACGAATTACGCTCCAAATATATTGAGTTTTTTAAATCAAAAAATCATGTTGAAATTTCAGGACAGTCGCTTATTCCGGAAAACGATCCCACGGTTTTGTTTACAACCGCCGGAATGCATCCGCTTGTTCCCTATCTTTTGGGCGAACCGCATCCTGCCGGCACACGGCTGACCGATTATCAGAAATGCATACGGACGGGCGACATTGAAGAAGTGGGCGACCCCAGTCATTTAACCTGCTTTGAAATGCTCGGCAACTGGTCCTTGGGCGATTATTTCAAAAAAGAAGCCATTGCGTTTTCCTACGAATTTTTAACCGATCCAAAATGGCTTGCACTTGATCCGCGGAAACTTTCAGTTACGGTTTTTGCCGGCGACGAAAGTGCTCCCCGTGACGAAGAAGCCGCGTCTTATTGGAAAGAAAACGGAATGCCCGAAGACAAAATCGCGTATCTTCCGAAAAGCGACAACTGGTGGGCAGCGGGTCCGACCGGTCCCTGTGGGCCTGACACTGAAATTTTCTATTGGGTAGGGGAAGGACTTCCGCCGAAAGGTTCAAACAAAGGAACTGACGGCGCAAACTGGATGGAAATCTGGAACAACGTTTTCATGCAGTTTAACCGAATCGACGAAAACACTCTGGAAAAACTCCCCAAGCAGAACGTAGACACGGGCATGGGACTTGAGCGCACGAACTGCATTTTGCAGGGAAAAACAAGCGTTTACCTTACCGAAGTTTTTCAGCCGATTATTGCAGTCATCGAAAAACTCGCGGAATACACTTACGGAACCGACGCGGAAAAAGACAAATCCGTCAGAATTATTGCAGACCACAGTCGTTCGGCGGTTTTTATTCTGGGCGATCAGAAAGGCGTGAGTCCGAGCAATCTGGGAGCAGGTTACGTTTTGCGCAGGCTGATTCGTCGGGCGGTTCGTCACGGAATGAAACTCGGAATCGAAAAAAATTTCCTTTCAGAAATCGCCAAATCCGTCATCGAAAATTTCAGGAACGCGTATCCGGAACTTGAACAGAACTGCAGGAAAGTTTTTTCAGAACTGGACGCTGAAGAAAATAAATTCCGCGACACGTTAAAAAAAGGTGAAGCAGAATTTCAGAAACTTCTGCCCAATCTTTTAAAAAATCCTAAAAAAGAAATTTCCGGCAAAATTGCATTCCGTCTGTACGATACGTTCGGTTTTCCTCTGGAACTCACGCAGGAACTGGCGGCGGAAAATGGATTCACCGTGGACACTGACGGATTTAAGGAAGCGGAAAAAAAACATCAGGAAGCATCGAAAACTCAGGACGCGGGCGTGGCAAAGGGCGGACTCGCGGAACAATCCGACGTAACGACAAAATATCACACGGCGACTCATCTTTTGCAGCAGGCGCTTACGGAAGTTCTGGGCAATCAGGTGGCGCAGAAAGGTTCAAACATCAACAACGAACGGATGAGGTTCGATTTTACGTTTGAGCGTCCCATGACAAAGGAAGAAATTCAGCGTGTGGAAGAAATCGTCAACGAACAGATTAAAAAAGATTTGCCCGTAACCATGGAAGTCATGTCGCTGGAAAAAGCAAAAGCCGAAGGAGCGCGTGCACTTTTCACGAACAAATACGGCGAAGACGTAAAAGTTTACACCATCGGCACAAAAGACAACTGGTTCAGTAAGGAAGTTTGCGGCGGACCACACGTTCAGCATACGGCACAAATCGGCGAATTTAAAATCCAGAAGGAACAGTCTTCGTCGGCGGGCGTAAGGCGAATTCGTGCCGTAATTTCGGGCGGACTTCCGTTGGAAAAGGAATGAGTTCTGTAACCAAAATTTAAAAATTCGGTTTAGTTATAAATTATCGTAGAGGTCAAAAATTTATGAAACGTATTGTACTTGGAATAACTTTTGTTTTAGCGATGACAGCAGTTTTCGCGCAGAATGATTTGCAACCCCTCGCAGTGGTAAAGCTGAACAAATCGGAAACAATCACGTTAAAGAATCTGAAAAATCGCGCAGGATTCATTCAGAAACAATATGGAATGGATTCGCTTCCGGTTGAACAGAAAGAAGCGATTCTTGAAAATCTCATTTCGGAAAAACTGATTACTCAGGCGGCGGCAAAGGAAGGCATGAATGTTTCCGACAGTCAGGTGGACGAAGCGTTTTTGCGTCCTTTCAGTCAGCAGCTGGGAACAAACGTAACGAAAAGTCAGCTGGAAGAACTGATTAAAAAGCAGACGGGCAAAGATTTGGAAACGTACATTTCTGAATCCGTGGGAATGTCCCTTTCCGAATACAAATCGTATTTAAAAAATCAGCTTGTAATCCAGCAGTACGTTTTTGCCAAAAAGCAGGCGGAAATTCAGGCGCAGGAAGCCACCGACGACGAAATCCGGAAATTCTACGAAATGAATAAATCGAATTTCGTGTGGAACGACATGATGTCTGTTTTTCTTGTAATGGTTCCGAAAGGTTCCAACGACATGGCAGCCCGCGCGCTCACCACGGAACTCCGCAACAAATACACGAAAGACAGTTCATCGGCAAAAGAAATCCGCTCATCTGAAGAAAACGGAAAAAGTTATCGTGCCGGCGACATAACCATTGCAAAAACCGCGCAATTCGCTCAGCAGCTGGGCTGGTCAATCGACAAAATGAACGAACTTTTTGAAAAGAAAGCGAATTATGTTTCGGACGTAACTGAAACTTCTTCGGATTTTCAGTTTTATGCGGTGCTGAAAAAATACGACGCAAAAATGCTTGCCATCGGCGACTCCATTCAGCCCGAAGCGTCAGTAACGGTTTACGATTACATCAAGGCGAACATAACGAACCAGAAGCAAAGCCAGTTTTTTTCGCAGAAAGCCACGGAAATTGCAAAACAACTCGACACAAAATCCAACGTGGACAGAAAAAAAGAAGGCGACGCGCTGAAAAAACTTTTAAACTGGTAGCGTAAAAGGCGATTGCTGAATTTCCGGCAGTCGTTTTTTTGTTTTTGGCGAAATTTATTTTTTGGAGAAAAACGTGTCACGCAGAAACGGCAGAATTCTTGCAGTTCAGGCTTTGTATTCCTACGATGTGGGAAAATCTTCGCTGGACGATTTGTTAAAACTCGAATGGGCGGAAGGAAACGACGACGGATTTTTGGACGATGAAGTAAAAATTTCCGCGGACGGCGAAAAATCATCAGAATGCACAAGACTTAATCCGGAAACCTGCGACTTTGCCAGGCTTTTGATTTCCGGCACCATCGGACACATTGACGAAATTGACAGAAAAATCCGCGACCATCTTACGGGCAAATGGGATTTCAGCCGGCTGAACCGCGTGACGCTTTCAATTTTGCGAATCAGCGTTTTTGCGATTTTATATCAGAAAGATTTGTCGCCCACAATCGTAATCGATGAAGCCATTTCCATTTCCAGGGAATTCGGCACGGACGATTCGTTCAAATTCATCAACGCAATTCTGGACACAATCCGGAAGGAAGAATCAGTTTGACAAAAAAATTTTCTGCTGCAATTTTTGGCGCCGTTGCCCTGACGACGATTTTGTTTTTTTCCGCGTGTTCTTCTCATTCCGAGGGCGCGTCGTTCACTTCGGCACTGGACGAAATCGATGCGTTCATTTCCCACGGATTTGTGGACGATGCCATGAAATCGCTGAAAAAACTGGAAAAGCGGTGTTTTACTTCCTACGAGCATCTGGGCGTTTTCAAGCGGTACAATCTTCTGGGCGAAAAAAATCGTGCGGAAAAAATCCTTAAGCGCGCGGTAAAAAAAGTCGGCAAAAACGATGAAATTTCGGCTGTGTACGCGAATTTTCTTTTGCGGCAGAACCGGCTGGAAGAAGCGTTCGTCATGGCGGAAAATTTGCGCGAAACAAAATATTCGTCGATTTACGCTGAATGCGTTCTGCGGAAAGCGTTTGTTTCCATTGAAAACGGCGGCGATGTTCTGGCTGAATCATTCGGTCCGCAAAAAAAACGGAAAAAGCCTGACGAAATAATCGAACAGAAATCGGCACAGGAAATCCGCGAAATTTTCTGCGACCCCAAATTCATTTCAGTTTACGAAAGTGCATTCCGCGGTTCAGAAGAAAGTGCGTGGATTTTTAATGCGGCATCGGTTTTAATGCGTCGCGGCGATTACAAAAAAGCGGCGTCACTTTATCCGCAGAAAATTTCCGGTTACGACGAAAGCCTTTTCTGGGGATGCGTTTTTTTCGATGCAGGACTTTATGCGGAAAGCCTGGAAACGCTTCTGGCAAGCGAACGACTGGCTGCCCTTGATTCCGCGGAAAAAAATGAATCGCTGCGTGCAGAAATTCTTGCCCTGGAGTCCGACGGATTTTTTATTGCCGGTGAAGAAGACGAATCGCAGAAAATCCGCAGGGAACTTATGACGCTTTCAGACGGACGCTACGTTTCGCCGCTGGTTTACATGAACAGCGCAAAATATTCCAGAAAGAAAAACGATGCGGAAAATCAGTTTTTTTACCTGAACCGCCTGGTGGACGAATTTTCTGATTACGAACCGGGTCTGGCTTTTTACGGAGAATTTGCCCTTGACCAGATGAAAATTCCGCCGGAAGACGAACTGGAAAAAAAATTGCGCGAATCAGGCTTAAAAACTCTCGCCATGGAAAAAAAAGACAAAGTTCCGCGGGTTTATGTGGACGACGTAATCGGCAGGATTGATTCGATTCTGGACGAAAAAAAATCGCCGGATTTAGTCGTGCTGAAAGATTCCCTTGCCACGGAAAAAATCCGCATCGAAAAAAAACAGAAATCGGTTTCGGACATCTGGGTCATGCTGGAGCAGAATTCGGACGGAAAAAATCTGCATCCGCCGAAAATCGTGGAGTACGCGGTTTTGTTTTTAATCAGCGAAAATTTTTATGACGATGCGAAATCGCTTTTCGACGGTTACTACAAATCCGCCCACGACTTTGCGCCTGAAGACCATCCGGAAAATCTGGAAATCTGGGAATGCGAAGTGGCGGCGTGGCTTTATTGTCGCGAAGGAAATTTTCAAAAAGGAATTTCGCTTTATTCGTTTATCGCGGAAAAATTCGGCGACAGGATGGCAGTGCTGAATTCGTCATCAAAAAATTCGGCGGTGATGAATTCGTTCGTGAATCTGGGCGTTCTTTTTGCGAGCATTGACCGTTACGACGAAGCGCTGGAAATGCTGAACAAAGCGTCGGCAAAGGCAACGGACAAAAAGGAAAAGGCGGAAATTCTTTACAGAATGGCGGAACTCAGCCGGAGCAGCGGAGATTTGCGGGAAGCATCACGAACGCTGAAATATGCGCTTTCGCTGGATTCGTCCAACAATAAGGCGCGACTTCTGCAGAAAAAAATTTCCGCGGAAGAAAAAGAAAAAGAATGATTTTTCAGAAAAATTTGACTTTGGCAAAAAAAATTTGTATTTTTATTTTACATTGAATTTGTTTTTGGAGGAAAAAATGAAAATAAAACCATTGGCGGACAGAGTTCTGGTAAAGCAGGTTGCGGCGGAAACAAAAACTGCCGGCGGACTGATTATTCCGGACACTGCGCAGGAAAAAACTCAGCAGGCGATTGTGGAAGAAGTCGGTCCCGGCACTGAAAAAGAAAAAATCACCGTAAAGGCAGGCGACAAAATTCTGTACGACAAATATGCCGGCACGAATATAAAAATCAACGGCGACGATTACCTGATTCTTAAAAACAGCGACATCATTGCAGTTGTAGAAGACTGATTTTTGTGAAGGCGCGAATCCATACTGAACGGAAATTCGGTATGGATTTTTTTTTGCCCTGATTTTTTTCCGCTGAATTTCTAGCGGTTTTTCAAGTATTCAAAAACCGATTTTATTTCCAGCAGAAGGGAAATTCTGTCGTTTACTGAAAGCGTGTTTTCCGCGGCGCTGTCGGTGATGGCTTTTACGCGTTTAATGTTTTCCGTTTCCAGATTTTTCGACATTTCCACGAACTGCGCGCTGTTTTCCGAAATTGATTCCACGGCACGCTGAGTTGCATCCATGGTGGAATAACTCTGGTCGCCGATTTCTTTCAGCACGGATTTTGTACTGGCGGAAGTTTTTCTCAAGGCGTCCAGTGCATCGGTTCCCACGGAATTTTCCACGATGAGGCTGTTTAATTTCGCGGTAAAGTCGCCGATGTTTTCTTCGATGGTTTTTGTGTTTTCGTCGGTGGTTTCGCTCAAATGTTTTACTTCGTTTGCAATGATTCTGAATCCGCGTCCTGCTTCACCTGCACGAGCCGCTTCAATCGATGCGTTAATCGAAAGCAAATTTGTCTGCGCGCTGATGTCCTGAATTGCCGCCAGCTGCTTTTCAATTACGCGGAGGGAATCCATGAGTGCGCCGGTAATTTCGCCCAGCCGTTCACGACTTTTTTTCAAATCGTCCAGTTCCTTTTCAAACGCGTTGAAAAAAGTTTCCATTTCCTTTACCTTGCGGCTGTTTTCGCCGTAAAGTTTCGCCACTTTATGCATCTGTTCCAGCGATTCGCTTCCGTTCGTTTCAAACTGCTTGATTGCTTCGTGCTGCTTTGCAAAAGTTCCGTCGTTGCTTGTAAGGTCGTGCAGATAATCCCGCAGAATGCTTGTTCCGCCCGCGTCCTTCATGCTCTGCTCCAGAACCAGCGCCGAAAGTTGTGCACCCGCATCCAAAACTTTTTTATAGTCGTATTCTTCCATGATTTTTTTCCTCGCGATTTTTCGATTATTCCACGGCTAAAATTACAAACGTAGAATTTGAGTGAATGCGGTTGATTTGTTCGCCGTAACTCGTGAATCCCATGAACGTTCCGAACGCAGACGAATACATTGAAATCAGTTTTGAATCGATGTTTGCGTTTTTAAACCGGATGGTTCGCTGAATGCAGTTCACCATGAAAACGAATCCGGGATTTTTTACTTTTCCGCGGATTTTCTGGCACGTATTCTGCGCAACCTGAATGGGGTCGATGGCGTCCAGAACTTCCACCGGCGTATTCGGCAAAATTCGCGAATAAAGCGTAATCGTTCCGTCGGGATTAAACGCCTGCATGGACGAAACGAAAATGTGTTCGCCGAAAACACGCCCCAGCATTTGAAAATCCATGTTCTGCTTGACTTCGGATTCAGTTGCACCGCGGATTTGTGCGTATCGCCGCAGCGGATTCTGATTGTCAATGGAACGGATGATTCGTTTTTCAGGGTCGGCTTCGGTTACGTTTACGATTCTGCCCGTGGATTTGAAAATATTTTCGCGATAAATTTCAAATTTGTCCTGAGTTCTGAAAAGCAAAATTGCCGCGCCGTCTGAAACGACTTTTCCGTTGTACGAAACGAACGTCTCGCTGAATTTCAAATCGTCTCCTGCACTTCCGCCGGCAACAGGAAGTTCATCGCCCAGAACCGAATGAAGCACCGCAAGGACGTTTTCTTCGCAGTTGTGCAGCGCGCAGATAAAAGTGAGTGCAAAAGCATCTTTTGAATTTTTTCCGATTCCGCAGGATTCCGCCGTCCGCAGAATTTCGTCGCGATGAATGTAAAGGAATTTGTCTGCATCCGCAAAAATCATTCCCTTTACGCGCGAACCGCTGCATGAAAGGGCCGTAACAACCAGTCCGTTGTCGGTGAATCCGTCGGGGGAAATTTCGCCGCAAGTTGTAGTGCCCATGACTTCGCAGGAAGAAAATTTTTCCCGCAAAAGTTCAGAAAGTTTTTTGAAATCGTATTTTGTTGAAGCACAAAAAAGAATCACGTCGTAGTTCGCCGCCGAGCCGAGTCGGTCGCAAACGTCTTTTACTGCATTTTCCACGCCGGATGCAAAGGAGCGGCACACTTTTTGTCTCATTTTGAACTCCTGTAAATTATTCAAGTAAAATGGATGCTGTTAGTATATCACAGCCCCGGATAATCGGCAAATTTTTCGTTCCGCGGAAATTTTCAGTCCATGCAAATCGTTGCACAAGAAATTTAAAAGTATTAAACTGCGCACATGAAAAAAAATCTAAACCAGCTTCTGGATTGTCTTGAAAAAAAATCCATCGAATATAAAATTTTTCTTCCCGACGGAAAAACGCAGGTTGAAAAAGAAAAAACTTCGTGCATAAAAATCGAAAGCCTTGCATTCGACAGCCGCGACGTAAAGGAAAATTCGCTTTTTTTTGCGCTGCCTGGAACGCACACGACGGGCAACAAATTTATTTTTTCCGCGGTGAAAAACGGAGCAGGTGCAGTTTTTTTTCAGGACGAAATTCCTGACGATGAAATTGAAAAAATCCGCAGCGAAATTGAAACGACAAAAAAAAATGTAATTTTTGTAAAGGTAAAATCCGCGCGGTTTGTAATGTCGCCCGTGAGTTCAGCGTTTTTTGACGAACCGTCGTCGCATCTTGTAATTTTTGGAGTTACAGGTACGGAAGGAAAAAGTTCAACTGTTTCGTTTATCTGGCAGCTTTTAAAATTCAGCGGAATTAAGGCAGGATTTATTTCCACGGTGCAATTTTCCCTGGGCGATGAAGCGGTGGCAAATCCCCAGCATCAGACGACTCCCGAAGCGCCGGTCGTTCAGAAGCAGCTTTACGAAATGTGGCAGAACGGATGCACTCACGCGGTGGTAGAATCGTCCAGTCACGGATTAAGCGAAAAAACGAATCGGCTGGGCGACGTGCTTTTTGACGTGGCGGTTTTTATGAACGTAACTCTTGAGCATCTGGAATTCCACGGAACCTACGAAAATTACAGAAACGACAAGGCGAATTTGTTCCGCGCGCTGGACAGCCACAATCACGAAAAAATTCTTTTGCAGAACGGAACCGAAAAAAAAATCAGGGTGCATTCTTTCGGCGTGGTAAATCTGGAAGATCCCGCAGCGAAATTTTTTGCGTCGTGTACAAAATGCAAGGTTCTGGGATTCACCACGGAAGGCAAGGCAGGAAAAGAAGCGGCTCTGGGAATGAATGCATCGGCGCTTCCTGAAATCCCGAAAGACATTCCGTATTTTTCGTGCAGAAACATTGCAGGTGCGCGTTATGGAATTGCCTTCAGCATTCACCGGTTTGAGTGCCACGATTCCCTTAAAAATGAAAACGCGGTGGTTCACATTACGGCTCCGGTTCCTGGTGCGTTCAATGCGTACAACATTACCGCGGCGATTCTTGCAGTTCACGGCGAAACCGGAATTTCCATCGAAACGCTTGCTGCTTCCTGCGCGAAACTTTCCAGCGTAAAAGGCAGAATGACGGTAATCGACGAAGGGCAGAATTTTGAAGTGATTGTTGATTACGCCCACACGCCGTCAAGTTTTGAAACGATTTTTCCGCCGGTAAGAAACCGCTGCACGGGAAAAATGATTTGCGTTTTTGGTTCAGGAGGCGAGCGCGACACCACGAAGCGACCGTTGCAGGGAGAAATTGCCGGCGAATTCTGCGACACGGTTATCCTTACCGATGAAGATCCGCGGAAAGAAGACCCCATGAAAATTCTTGAAGAAATTTCCGCGGGCGCAGAAAAATCAGGAAAAATTCCGGGCGAAAATTTGTTTCTCATTCCCGACAGAAAAAAAGCAATCCGTACTGCATTCAGTCTGGCAAAAAAAGACGACATCGTTCTGCTTTTGGGAAAGAGCCACGAAAATTCCATAATTTACGGCGACGTGCCCACACCTTACGACGAAATTTCCGAAGCGAAAAATGCGCTCCACGAAATGCAGAAAGTTTGACGATTTTTTTGGGAGGAAAAAATGAACGTAGTTTTGTTTTGCGGCGGACGTTCGGGGGAACACGAAATTTCCCTTTTGTCCTGCGCGTCGGTAATCCGCAACATCAGCGGAAAACATTTGGTGTCGCTGATTTCAATTTCAAAAAACGGCGGATGGTTTCTGGAAGAAAATTCGGTTCTGGACGAAATCAAAAAAAATCCTGACGCGAAACTTATGGTGCATGAAAAAAAAGAAAACGAAGTGCGCGTCTGTTTCGGCGGCGGAAAAAATTCGGCGTTTTTTGCAAAAGGAAAATTCATTCCGTGCGACGTGGCGTTTCCGGTTCTCCACGGAACTTATGGCGAAGACGGTACGATTCAGGGCGTTTTTGAAATGGCGGGCGTTCCTTTTGTCGGCTGCGGAACTTTAGCATCGGCGGCGGCGATGGACAAAGAAACGACAAAAATTCTTTTAGGCGCGGCGGGAATCAAAACAGTTCCGTCTGTCTGCATTACGCGTTCGCAATTTTTAAACGAAGCAGAATTTTCTTCCGCGAAAAACGAAGCCGTAAAAAAATTAGGATTTCCGCTTTTCGTAAAACCGTGTGCTGCCGGTTCAAGCGACGGTGCAAACAAAGCCGAAAATTTTTCGCAGCTGGAATCGGCGTTGAACGAAGCGTTTTTGTGGGACGACAAAGTTCTGGTGGAAAAAGCGGTCGACGCGCGGGAAGTGGAATGTTCAGTAACGGGAAATTCCATTACGTCTTCCGCGGAAATTCCATGCACGGTTTTAAATTGCTACGGACCCGGCGAAATCGTTCCCACCCACGAATTTTACGATTACGATGCAAAGTACAATGACCCCGATGGCGCGGAACTGAAAATTCCTGCGTTGCTTGAAAAAGAAAAACTCGACTTCATCCGCAGCACGGCAAAAAAAGCGTATCGCGCAGTGAATGCTTCCGGATTGAGCCGCGTGGATTTTTTTGTGGACAGAAAATCGGGAGAAATTTTTTTGAACGAAATCAATACCATGCCCGGCTTCACGAAAATCAGCATGTTTCCAAAAATGTGCGGCGCGGAAAATTTGGGCTACACGGAACTCATCGATTTTTTGCTGGACGAAGGAATTGCCGAATTCAGCGCGAAAGAAAAACTTTGCACCAGCCGATAAAAAATTACGGGGAAAAAAAATGGCACACGTTTATCCTGAAGGATGCTTTTTTAATTCGTTGGAAGAAATCGCCGGAAAAAAAATTACGGTGATGGGTCTGGGACTGAACGGCGGCGGAGAAGCATGCGCAAGATTTTTTTTGAAGCACGGAGCAATCGTCACGGTCACCGACATGAAAACCGAGCGGGAACTTTTTCCCACAATCAAATCGCTGAACGACGACAAATTTCTGGATCAGTCGAAACTCAATTACGTTCTGGGCGAGCACCGCATGGAAGATTTTGTTTCCGCGGATTGCGTCATAAAAAATCCGGGCATAAAAATCGAAGGCAACAAATTTCTTGAAGCGGCAAAAGCAATCGAAACCGATTTGAGCATTTTTTTAAAATTCACTAAAGCGCCGATTATTGCGGTGACGGGAAGCAAGGGAAAATCCAGCACGGTAAGCGCAATTTCGTTCGGGCTGAAGGAAGCGGGATTCCGATGTTTTCTGGGCGGAAACATTACAGTGAGTCCGCTGACTTTTCTGGAAAAAACCGACGGAACGACGCCTGTAGTTCTGGAATTGTCCAGCTGGCAGCTTGCAGATTTGCGCGGAAGAAAACTGCTCAAACCGAAAATTGCCGTCATCACGAAAATTGTGCCCGATCATCAGAACTGGTACGGTGACATGGAAAGTTACATCGCCGACAAAAAATTGATTTACGCCGATCAGACAAAAGACGATTTTCTGCTTGTGGATTTTGACGATGACAATTACGCGCGTGAATGCAAAAATCCGCAGAAAAAATTCCGCTGCTGGGGAGACGTTTTCGCTTCGGAAGCAAAGTCGAAAGTTCTGCGCTACAGCAAAAATCCGCTGCCAAAAAATGTGTTCGGCGTCTGTCAGAAAAAAGAAAAAAATTCCGCGGAAGGATTTATCGATCTGCCTTTCGATTTGATGAGCAATCACGCCAGGCGACATTTGCAGACTGAAGAAAAAATTATGGGTGCGCTGCAGGTTCCGGGCGAACACATGAGAAGCAACGTTTTGAATGCTGCTGCGGTTTTGTACCTGATGGGAATTTCTGCGGAACTCACGCGGAATATCGTGGGCTCGTGGAAAGGCATTCCGCATCGTCTGGAAAAATTTCACGAATGGACGAATCCCTTTGACCACCGGCGAATTGTTTTTTTTAACGACAGCTGTGCAACCGTTCCTGAAGCCGCCGCCGCCGCAAGTCAGTCGTTCGGTACGCGTGTGATTTTGATTGCAGGAGGCACGGACAAAAATCTGGATTTCCTTCCGCTTGCAAAATGTCTTGCCGCTGAAAACAACACGAAATTTCCGCCGCTCGAAATTTATCTGCTTTCGGGCACGGGCACTGACAAACTCGTTCCGCTTCTGGACGCGCGAAAAGTAAAGTACGAAGGTCCGTTCGACTCGCTGAAAATTCTGCTGGACGTTTTAAAAACCGAATTCATTTCGGACAACGCGACGAAAATTTTCGGCGATGTTTTTGCCGGAGAAATTCTGCCCGTAGTTTTTTCGCCGGGAGCAACTTCATTCGGAATGTTCACCAACGAATTTGATCGCGGAGAAAAATTCAAAAATTTAGTCCGCGGAATTTTCGTTTCACCTGAATAAATTTTCGCGCAAAAACGAACGCAGAAATTCGGTAAAAAAAAATCCGCTTTCAGCAAAAAGAATTTTTTCTTCCACGGAAAACGGATTCGATGTTTTAAAGTG
>CAZACA010000049.1:0-12935 GCA_964483515.1 uncultured Treponema sp. | reverse complement strand
GGCTGATTTTCTTCGGGAGTGAATTCGGGGAGTTCCAGTTCGTTCCGGTCAAAAATTTCTTCGTCGGCTTTTTCGGTTGCGGCAGTGAGCGGAACGTTTACGTCGTCAAATGAAAAATCTTCCGCGGGATTTTTTTCGGCGGTGCGTGAAATCAGTTCAACCTGAAACTCGCTGGATTTTCCCGTTTCAGTGTCGCGGATTTCGGCGGAAAGTGCATTTTTTTCGTCCATGTCAAGGGCAAGGCACAAAGTCGGTTCGCCGTTTTCGTGAGGATTCAGATTCGTGATTTCAAGCGTGTCGATGAGTTCCGCGCCTTCAAGCGTTCCCGTTTCCGTTCTGTAGACATCCACCTGAACTTTCGTCTGATTGTCCATTACCGTCGTCAAATCGATGGTCTTTTTTTCAGGATTTCCTTCTTCCAGCAGCGGAAAAAAAGTTCCGTCAGCCAATTTTATTCCAATGGATTTCATCTGTTACCCTCGCAAAAAAATTCCCTGTGAATATTGTCGGCAAAATTCCGCAAAAAAATTAGTCGTTCCCGCGGAAAAGTTCAATTTGAAAAAACGCACGCGATGTGAAATAATGCGGACATATTTTTTTAGCGAGGAAAAAATGAATTCATTCGTTTTGTTTTTAAAGGGAATCGTCATCGGAATGGCAAACGTAATTCCCGGCGTTTCGGGCGGAACTCTTGCGGTGGTTTTCAACATTTACGATAAATTTGTAAACGTCATCACGCCCAACGTAAAAAAACTCTGGGCAAGCAAAAAATTTTTAATTCCCCTTTTGTGCGGAATGGCGATCGGCGTCCTTTTGTTCAGCAAGGCGGTTTCGTTTCTGTACGAAAATTTTCCCGTGCAGACGAATTTCGTTTTTTCAGGATTGATTCTGGGAAGCGTTCCGCTGATTTTCGGCTACACAAAAAAACGTTCAGGCGGAAAAAAAATCGATGCGCTTTTTGTCGTGACGATTCTGCTCTGCGTAATTTTCGGTTTTGCACTGATTATGATTTTTGCGCGGCTCGACGGAAAATTCAGCGAAGAAAAAATTGCACGGACAATCCTTCCGCCGGTTTCTGCAAAACTTGCGCTGCGAATTTTTGTGGCAGGAATTCTGGGCGCGGTGGTGATGATAATTCCGGGAATTTCCGGTTCGCTGATTATGCTGATTATGGGCGTTTACACGATTGTCATTACGAGCATTCCGGCGCTTTTTAATCCGCAGACTTTTATGCACGCGCTTCTGCTTCTTCTGCCAAACGGAATCGGCGTAATAATCGGACTTTTGTGCGGCGCGAAAATGATCAGTTTTTTTCTGAAAAAAATTCCGAACCACACATACGCCGTAATTCTTGGACTTTTGTGCGGTTCGTTTTTTACGATTTTTCCGGGCGTAAAATCCGTGGCGAAAATTTCTACCGGAATTGCCTGCGTTTTCTGCTTTGCCTTTGGAATTTTTCTGGCGTATTTCGGCTCAAAAACCAAAGACTGAAATTTTACGCGGAAATTGAAATCAGCGTTCCTGCTTCGGGCATGACTCCTGCTAAACCGTAGGATTGTGCCCGTGCCGCATTTGAAAGCGAAACTTTGATCTGGTTCTGGTATTCCTTGATGAGTTCGTCTTTCTGTTCGTCAGTCAGAATCGAAAAATCTTCCGAAGACGAATTTTTTTTCTTCATGGAAACCAGCTGCGAAATCAGCGTGTTCAAAATTCTGATGCGATCAACGGGAACGCCTTTTTGTCCCTGAGAAACCGCAGTGCCGCGAACATAGTCGAACTGGGAGTAAATTACCGCACTTGGTTTTACCGGAACACACAGCGTGCCGGACGAAGTGGAGAAAACATTTCCATAAGAAGCTGCGTTTAATCTGATTCCGTTTGAATACATAAGCTACCCTCGTTTTTTGTATCGGAAATTCACAAAGGAAACTTTAGTTTTTCTAAAATCTTGCAAAACGTTTCGGCGGAAAAAAACATCGGATTCCTTTCTTGCGCCCCTGGGTTTTCTTTTTAAAAAATAAAAAATCTTCAAAAAGAAGTCAACGATTTTATGCGTGATTTTTCAGTACAGAATCTACAAGTGCTTTGAGCGACGGGTCCTGCACAACCGAAGAAGTTTCCAAATTCTGCTGAATCGTAAAAATGCCGTCCTGTTCCACAATCGCTTTTGTCATGCTTTTGTTCCTTTGCGTAGATTTTGTAATTTTTGAAAGAAGACCATGCGACAGTGGCTTCACCTCGGAAACCGCCATCGCCTTTTTCATGAGCCCATGAACCGAACTAGAGGAAATTGTCTTGTTGTTTTTCGTTTCAATTTCTTTCATACATTGTTCCTGAACCATTTAAATTTTCGACAGCGCAAAAAAAAAGTTTAGCGAATTTCAGTTTCAATTTTTGATGTATTTTTTTTTCTTTCGATGTATAATCCGCGCGATGATCGAACTGAAACAGGAAGAAGAAAAAAAAACGCGATGCCTTTTAGTCGGTGCGCCGGACAAAAAAAATCAGAATCCCGAACCAAAAGAATTGAAAGGTTTAATCGAAACGCTGGGAATGGAATGCGCGGGCACGATTGTTCTTGTGCGGATTGAACCGACGCCTGCTTACGGAATCGGTACGGGAAAAGCGCAGGAAATCGTGGACAGGGCAAAGGAACTTGAAGCGGACTGCATCGTGTTCGACTGGGAAATCGATCCGTCCAAACAGCGCAACTGGGAAAAACTCGCGAACATGAACGTCTTTGACCGGAACGAAGTCATCATCAGAATTTTCGATTCGCGGGCACAGACAAAAGAAGCGACGCTGCAGGTTCAGCTGGCAAAACTGCAATATTCCCTTCCGCGGCTGAGTCATTCCTACGGAAATTTGGCGCGACAACGGGGCGGTGCGTTCGGCAACAAAGGAAGCGGCGAAACTCAACTGGAACTTGACCGTCGTCAGGTGGAAGAAAAAATCATTCAGATAAAAAAGGAACTTCAGCAGGTTGCAACCAACAGGACGATTCAGCGGAAACAGCGTGAAAAAAATTCGTCGCCGTCATGTGCACTGGTGGGCTACACGAATGCAGGAAAATCAAGCCTTCTGAATGCGCTGACCGGTGCGGACGTTTTTGTGGAAAATAAACTTTTTGCCACGCTGGATCCCACTACGCGGAAACTTTCGCTTTCGGAAGCATCGTCGGTTCTGCTTACTGACACCGTTGGATTCATTTCAAATTTGCCCCACACGTTAATCGACGCTTTTAAATCTACGCTGGAAGAAACTGCGCTTGCCGATTTGCTTTTGATTGTGGTGGATTCTTCCGATGACGAATGCAAAAATCAGTTCGACCAGGTGCAGAAAGTTCTCGCGGAAATTCATGCAGAAAAAATTCCGCAGGTTATTCTGCTGAATAAATTCGATCTGATAAAAGAAAATTTTTCCCGCGCGACTACGGTAAAAAATTTTTTCCCCGATGCGATTTGCGTCAGTGCAAAAACCGGCGAAGGATTCAGCGAAATTTTTTCAGCCATGGAAAAAAATCTTTTGGGCGAAAAACGAAATTTTAAAATTCCGCTGGAAAAATCTTCGCTTGTGGAACTGGCGCGAAAAAACGGAACGATTGACGCAGAAAACTGGCTGGAAGATTGCGTAGAAATTTCCGCGCGCATTCCGGGAAAAATCGGGCAGAACGGAAACGCTTCTACGCGAACGCTTTCACTGCTCAAGGAATTCATCGTATGAAAAATGAAATGCTGAACAAAATTCTGTCGCTGATTGCCGCGGCGCTTGCTCTGGGAATCGTAACGGTTTCCGCAGTTTTTTTGATTGAACGGAACGGACGAATGGAAAGCGCATACAGAAAAACTGATCCGTCGCCAAAAAAAATCGTCAACATGAGCGCAGGAAAAGAAAACAGCGTGGACGCTTTTACCGACATGGATCAAATCCGCGTAGTGACGAAGGACGACGACGGAAATTCTTCGGTGGTGGTAGTGACTCCGTGGTTTTCGTATCCCACCGGCGACAAAACGCTTTTTGAAGAACTTTCGCAAAAAGACAGGCTGATAAAATCGATTTTTGTAAATTATTTTTCTTCCATGACGCTGAACGAAATCCGCGCAAAAGGAGAGCAGGGCGTAAAAAACGAACTTTTAAAAAAAATAAACGGCGAACTTGTCATGGGCAAAATTCGGGCCGTTTATTTCGATGAGTATATTTTTATTGATTGATTTTTCAGCCTTGTCCCTGAAGCTGCGCCTGGAATTTTTCCGCGTCTTCACGTTCTTTTTCTTCGGTAAGAATCGCCATCTGTTCCTTGCAGAGTTTGTCGCATAATTCGTTGTATTTTTCGCCTGCGTGCGCTTTAACCCATTTCCAGACCACGTCCACCTGCGTGCGGAGGAAATCGAGCCGTTCCCACAAATCACGATTTTTTACGCGTTCTTTTGAAGAATTGTGCCAGTTGTGTTCCTTCCATTTTTCAATCCAGTCGGTGATTCCGCCTTTTACGTACTGGCTGTCGGTGCAGAGAAGTACGCGTTTTCCTTTCCATTCGTCGCGTTCGGTAACTGCTTCCAGCGCTTTGATTGCCGCCGTGAGTTCCATGCGATTGTTCGTGGTAAGTTTTTCGCCGCCCACAAATTGCGTTTCCTGTCCGTTGTCAATTACGATGCACGCCCATCCGCCGGGTCCGGGATTGTGACTGCATCCGCCGTCCGTGTAAACCGTTAAGCCGTTGAAATTTTCTTCACTCATATTCCCTTCCTCAAAAGTTTTTTTGAACCTGTAAATTCAATTTTTTATGCAAACAGATTTTTTAAATTTCGTGCCGCACTTTTTATTCCGTCGATGATTCCGAAAAGCGAAATCAGTCCGAAAATCACGCTGAATCTGCCGATGGTCGTCATCATGCCGAAGCAGACGAAAATCTGAAAAATGCTCAGGGAAAAATGCAGGAGCGAAAATTTCCCCGACTGACGTTCCGTGTTCTGCGTGGTGTAAGTGTAACTGTACCGGTAATTCTGTCGGTTTGCGTCGCGAAAATTTCCGTAATTGTTGTTGAAAAAATCCGCGAAAGGATCGTACGTTCCGCTTTGATTCTGATTGTAGAAATTCTGATTCTGCGCGTTGAATCCGCCGGCATCGTATTGTCTGCGTCTGGTTTCGTCACCCAGAACCGAATACGCTTCGTTTATCTGCTTGAATTTTTCTTCGGCATTTTTGTCGCCTGCATTTCTGTCGGGATGATATTTAAACGCCAGATTTCTGTACGCTTTTTTTATTTCATCCGCTGAGGACGATTTTGAAACGCCCAGAATTTCATACAAATCTTCCATTACCAAAATTTCCTAACAGAGAAAATACTAGAATCCGCGAAAAGATTCAATTCAAAAAAATTCATAAAACGAATTATTATTTTATGACCACCCATGTTGCACCGTTTCCGCCGTGATTTCTGTCCGGATGACCTGAAATTCCCAGCCGTTTGTCCTGTTCGATGAAAAGCCGCACCATTTTTCCCAGAACCGGTTCCGTTCCGTGACTGTGATTGCCCTTTCCGTGGATGATGAGAATTTTTTTCAGTCCGCGTTTTTTGCACACCGAAACGAACGATTCCAGTTTTTGCCACGCTTCGTCCTGAGTCAGCTGATGCAAATCCACCGATGCCTGCGGGGCGAGTGCACGAAGATAATTTGCGTCTGAAAATTTTTTCTGCGCTTCGGTTTCTTCGATGATTTTGTCCTTGTCCACCGTGCCGAATTTCCGCATCCAGATTTCCTGTGCGTTCAGTGCGGACATGGAATTCTGCGCCATAATTTCTTCGTAGGAATAGCCCTGAATGTGCGCCGCTTTTTCGTCTTTTGTGGGTGCGTTCGCTTTTTTGTGCGAAACCTGATTTTTCTTTTGCGACGGATTTTTCTGCAAATCGTCCCACGTTTTCAAAATATCGCCGAAATCCATTTTTCCGCTCCGATTATTTTATGAGATGCACGTTTCGGGAATCCACCCAGCCGCAAGTGTCGTTGTAGCGAATGTACATCCAGCCCCCCGCCGTGCGTAATATCATAACAACGCTTCCCCCCGGTACGGTTACGCCCGACTGCAAATTTTTTTCCGGAATGGGATTCATTTTTCCGCCTGCAAAAATTCCGCGCTTTTCGTTCAGCCTGAATCCGTACACAAAAAGAAAAACTGCCGACGATGCAAAAATCACCAGGGCAAAAAAAGCGAATTTCTTCCGATGCAAAAAAATTCCCGCGATTGCAGCCAGCGCAAAAATCAGTGCAAAAAAAATTCCTCCGCGGAACAGAATCAGGCTCGGTTCGTTTTTTTCTGCGGGAAGTTCTAGCTGCGCTTCCAGTTTTTTTCGTTCCGCCGCCGCCTTTGAAAACGGAAGGGAGTGCCGTTCCCTGCAATGAAGGTCGAAAATTTTTTCCACGGATTTTTCGTCCGCAAATTTTTTTTCTTCCGCCGGTTTTTCGTCCTGAATGAAAGCGTAAGAAAAAATTGACGGATTTTTTTTCTCTGCGGATTTTTTTTCGCCGCGAAGAATTTTAAATTTCTGCGCATTGCATTTCACGCTGAATTTCGTGCCGTTGTACGACGACGCTGAAACAAAAATTTCAGGAAATTCCGTTTCGCCTGATTTCAGCGGCTGCCAGTCAAAAACCGCTACGGGCAAAAATTCCGCCGAATACGAATTTTTTGAAACTGAAAATTTTTCGTCGAATCCGCGGATTTTTTTAAAAACCGAATCCCGCGGAATGTTCCATGTGACGTCGAAAATTTCCGCCGCGTAACGAACCGCCACCGAAAAAATTATGTGGTCGCCTTCCTGCGCTTCAAATTTTTTCTGCTGAAATTTTTCGTCGCTGAAAATTATTTTTACTTCGGGCTGAACGAACCGCGGATTTTCAAAAACTTCCACCGCTTCAAAAGGCACCTGATAAAAATTTCCGCCGATGACCAGATCCACCGGACGAATGTTGTAAAATCCCGCACGCGAAAAATTCATCCAGATTGTAATCCGCGTTCCTGAAGAAAAATTTTTTTCGTCCGCGCTCATCACCACGGTTTCTTTTTTGTACGAAACGAAACTTGCGCCCTGTGGCAGCGAATTCACCGCGACCTGCACGCTTTCGGGAGAAACGCCTTCGATTTCCACGCAGAACGAATTTTCCGCGTCAGTAAAAATCCGCTCCTGCGTCTGCCGGAATTTCAGGCTCGCAAGATAATTCCATGAAACGGTTTTTGCGTTCAGAAAATTCCGCGTAAAAAAAATCAGCGCAAAAAGAAAAATTTCCGTCAATAATCCGCCGCGCTTTTTTGTGAATTCTGCTGATGACTTTTCCATTGTTTTTTTTCGTCCTCCCGAATTATCGAGTAAAGTTCGTTCTGCAAATTTGTGTCGCCGTCGCTTTCCGAAATCGGCACGTTTTCCTGAACCGACTGCGGCTGCACGGAATTTTCCCTGAGCGAAAGTTCCAGATTTATTTTTGCGTCTGCGTTCGTTTCGTCGATTAAAAGCGAGCGTTTAAAAAATTCCGCGGCTTCCTGATAATTTCCCTTGCGATGCGAAATGATTCCCAGGTTATACAGAATGTCGAATTTTATTTTGTCAGGTGCTTCATCGAAAATCTGCTGAAAACGCATTTCCGCCGAATCGGTTTCGCCCTGCATCAGGTACGTGGTGCCCAGACCGTAAACCGCATAAAGCTGTGCAAGACCGTCGCCGTGATTTTCCGCGCTGAACGATGCATCAAAAAAATTTCCCACCGCACCCTGATAGTCGCGTTTCGTCCAGTCGAAAGTTCCGTTGAGAATTTTTGTTCCGTCAGAAAAACGCGTACTGCACGATGTAAGCGCAATCATTACAACGACCGCCTGCATTCCTGAAAGAAATTTTTTCCTTCCGCCCGCCGCATCCAGTTCGCCCAGAACGAATGACGCCATAAAAAAAATCGCGGAAAGCAGGATAAAAAAATACGAATGGGAAACGTTCTGCACTTCGTAGGAAACGCCGAATTCTTCGGAAATCGGTTTTATCATTTTTAAAAGTTTCGTCGCTGAACCCACTTCGCCCGCGTCCACGTAAAGAATTTGTTCCGCGGAATTTTTGTTCTGCAAAAAAAATTTTTCACGAACCGCGCCCAGAATTTTTTCCACGTCGCCTGAACGCAATGCCGTTTTAATTTTCGTTTTTCCGTCGCCTGCAAAAATTTCGCTTTCCCTTTCCGAACCGAATCCGATTATCGCCACGCCCACGCCGAATTTTGCGCACTCGGAAATTGCAGCCTGAAGCGAACTGTCGGTTTCTTCGCAATCGGTGAAAAGCCAGATGTAATTTGCCGCCGCCGACTGTTCGGGAAAAGAAGAAAGTGCCGCACGCAATCCGCCGCCCAGACTCGTTCCTTCCGCCGACATCAGACGCGGAGACAGATTTGCAATTAAATTTTCCACCGTTTCAAAATCTTCAGTCAGCGGAACCGCCACCACGCCTTCGCCTTTCGCCAGCACTACTGAAACCGATTTTCCTTTTAAGCGCGACAAAAGTTCTTCCGCGAAAAATGACGACGACTCAAGCCGCGAAATTCCGTTCGGTCCGTCCTTCGCTTCCATGCTGTAGGAAACGTCGAACACAAACGAAATTGCAGTTCCGGTTTTTTGCACGGGAACTAAATCGACGCCCCAGGAAATTTTTGCCGCCGCCAGAATTAAAAACGATGCGCAGAAAAAATTGCAGACTGTACGCGACCAGAAGCAGAACGAAATGCGCGAAAAATTTCCTCCGCGGAATGCAGGACTTTCATTCATGGCACGACGAAAAATTCCGTAGCGGACTGCCGAAAAAATCAGCGCAAAAAAAATCGGAATAAAAAACAGAAGCGCATAAAAATTTTCAACGGTGATTTTCATAAAACCTCCTGCAAAAAAATTCGCTTCACCAGCCACGACACAAAAAAAGCCGCCGCCGCTGCCAGAAGAAATTTGTCGCGATAAAAAACGTCGCGATTTTTAATTCTGTAACTCTGCACCACGCCTTCATTTTTGCTCACGGAAGAAATCGCCTGGGAAAGCGCCGGAATCGAATCCACTTCAAAAAAAGTTCCGCCGCCTTCTGACGCAAGTTTCGCCGCCGCCTGTGAATCAAAAACCGATTCCAGAAATCCTGAATAAACTTTGTTCGTTTTCGGATCGACGTAATCAAGGGGAACCGAACCGTTCGTGCCGATTCCCAGAACGTAAAGCGAAATATTTTTTTCCGCTGCCAGATGCGCCGCAGTAAACGGATGAACTTCGCCCGAATTATTTTCGCCGTCCGTAATCAGCACGATGCTTTTTTTTTGCGACGAAGATTTTTCCAGATGATAAACCGCGCAGGAAATTCCCGTTCCGATTGCAGTTCCGTCGCCCAGTTCTCCCACGCGCAAATTTTCCAGCCGGTCAAAAAAAATTTTTCTGTCCATTGTGGGCGGAACCAGAACCGATGCATTTTCAGCCATTTCCACCAGACCGAATTCGCTTCCGCCGTCATTTTCAGCCAGCGCACGGATTGCTTTTTTTGCCGCGTCCAGCCGATGAAGTCCGCCGATGTCTTTTGCCGCCATGGAAGGGCTCACGTCCACAACGAAAATTATTGCCGCTCCTTTCGACGAAAAAATTTTGTACTGAACGTGCCGGACAGGATTCGCCAGAGCAGTCACCAGGCAGACAAAAAAAATCGCTGAAAAAATTTTTTCCACTGCCGAAAGAAATTTCCGCGCGCCGTCAGGATACGAAAATTTTTTTCCGCGCCAGTCGCACAAAGTCAGCGGAACCGAAAGCGGCGACAAAATTTTTATGTGACGCAAAACGAAAAGCAACGGTACAAAAAGCAAAAGGAAAAACGCGCCGGGATTTTCAAAGCCACTCAATTTTTTTTCTCCTGAATTTATTTTTCAAAAATTTCCAGAATTTCGTTCGTGTCCGCCACCACCGATTTTTTTTCGCCCGCGTTAAACGACGACGGTGACAAATCCGAATCGATGGAACCGCGCGCAAAACGAATGTAGTCCGTCCGCACGAAAAGCCGCTCCAGTTTTTCCGACGCTTCAGAAATTTCGTCCGCAGAAAATTCCGTGATGGAAAAAATTTTTTCTGAAATTTTTTTTGCAGGAATCGCCTGAAACGACGAGCCGAATCTGAAGCCTAAATAGCCGCGCAAAATTTTTTGCCAGCATTCCGCGAAAACATCGTCGCTGCATTTTTTCCGCAGAAGAAGCGCAAGTTTTTTTTTCGTCCGCCGCAGATTCATGTACAGGTCGAATTTCGTGCGCAGATTTTTTGCACTCCGGATGATTTTCGGAAGGCGCGAAATCGTCACGCAAAAAAATGCAAAACACGCCACGAACAGAATCGCAGAAAGCCAGACGAAAAAAATCGTGTAAGGCAAAAGTTCAGGCGGCCGCGGATTTTTTAATTTTGTTATGCCGAGTTTTTCGGTGAGGGAAAGAATCGTTACGGGCGCAAGGGAAATTTTAAATTCGTTTTCCGCAGATTTTTTCCCGCTGCAAATTTCCATCAGATCGAATTCGCGGAATTTTATTTCACCGGTTTTCCACGGAACGATGGTAATGCACAGATTGTAATTCGTTCCGCTGCGGATGATTTCAGTTTTTTTTACGAGGCAGTCGGACGGATTTTCCAGAAGAATTTCCGCGGGCAAATCGAGCAGAAGCGTTTCGTCTTTCACCGCCGAATTTTTTGCGCCTGAAAAAAAATCCACGGGACTGCGGAAGGAAACCTGCACCTGACCAGTGTCGCCGATGAAAACATCCCGTGGAACCATCACCTGCGAAAAAGAATTTTCGTTCTGCGCGGAACAGAAAAAATTAAAAAAAATTGCAGCGAAAAAAATCGTAAAAAAATTTTTCATGACAGAACCTGAAAATTTCGTCGTTCACGGCCGGAAAAAAAATTCACCAGAACCGCAGCCGGATCCTGCTTTGTGTCTACGACCAGCGGAATTCCGCCGCGCCGCACGCATTCCTTAAACCATTTTTCGTTTCGCCTTTCGTTTTCTTCCCGCCACAGCCGCGCGAATTTCTGACCGGAAGTCGGAAGCACCATGGACGTTTCGCTTTCGGGATCTGAAAATCGGACTGAACCCACCGCCGGAATTTTTTCATCCGCGGAATCTGAAATGCGCAAAGCAACCACATCGTTTTTCTGACAGAGACGCGCAAAAGGTTCTTCCCATTCAGCCGCACGAAAATCCGAAATCACAAAAACAAGGCTGCGCTTTTTTAAAAGTTTCGCCGCACCGGTCAACGCTTCGTCCAGAGCCGTTCCGGAAATTTCCGCGCCGATATTTTCTTCCGCCGAATCGAATTTCGACAAAAGAAAAAATGCATGATTTTTGCCCGGCTTCGGTGCACAAAAAAAATTTACCTTTCCGCCGAAAATTACTGCGCCCACGGGACTTGCATTGTAAAGCGACGCCAGCGTTAAAAGTGAAGCGCATTCCATGGCAGTCTGCACCCGCGAAGAATTTCCGCCGAACGCATTCATGGAAAGTGAAGAATCCGCCACGATAAAAATTTCGAGTTCGCGTTCTTCTTCAAAAACTTTTACGAACGGTTTATGAAATCGCGCACTCACGTTCCAGTCGATGGCACGGACATCATCGCCGAAAAGATATTCACGCACGCCGGAAAATTCGATTCCCAGTCCGCGGTACAACGATTTGAACGAACCGCTTTTCATTCCTTCCGCAATGGACAGCGAAGAAAAATGCAGGAGCGATGCACGTTTGCCGATATTTTTTTTCATGGCAGCGGAATGAGTTCGATGATTTTTGAAATGAGATCGTCGGCAGAAACATTTTCAGCGGCGGCTTCGTAATTCAAAACTAACCGATGGCGCAGAACAGGTTTCGCTACAGCCTGAATGTCTTCCGACAGAACGAAACTCCGGTTTTCAAAAAGCGCATGAACTTTCGCACAACGCAGAAGTGAAATTCCCGCGCGGGGAGACGCTCCGAACGAAATGTACCGCTGAATGGAATTTTTATTTGCACCACGCTGAATTTGCGCCCGCGTAAAATTTACAATCGAAACGATGTACGCAACCATTTTGTCGTCCACGGTTACTGCGTCCACTGCGTCACGGCACTTCGCCAGAATTTCCGCGGAAAAAATTTTTTGCACTGAAATTTCCGCGGCCCTTCCTTCGGATTTTACGATTGACATTTCTTCTTCGGGCGTGGGGTAGTCGGCAATAATTTTTAAAAGGAAACGGTCGAGTTCCGCTTCGGGCAAATTGTACGTTCCTTCCTGTTCGATGGGATTTTGCGTCGCCAGAACAAAAAACGGTTCAGGCAGACGGTACGAATTTTCGCCGATGGTCACCTGATGTTCCGCCATGGCTTCCAGAAGTGCAGACTGAACTTTTGCAGGTGAACGGTTTATTTCATCCGCCAGAACCAGATTGGAAAAAACGGGGCCTTTCCGCACGGAAAATTTTCCGCTTGCCTGGTTGAAAATTAAAGTTCCGCTGATGTCCGCCGGCAGAAGATCGGGCGTAAACTGAATCCGCTTGAAATCCAGTCCTGAAACATCCGCGAAAGTTTTTACCGCAAGAGTTTTCGCCAGACCCGGAACGCCTTCCAGAAGAACGTGACCGCCGGCAACCAGCGCCATGATGATTCCGTCCACAACATTTTTCTGCCCCACCACGCGCCGCGCCACTTCCGACCGGCATTTGTTTATGCAGGCAAAGCATTCTTCCAGTTCGCCTTTCGTGATAACTTTCATTTCAACCCCTTTCGTCCAAAGACTGCACAATTATATTCACAACGAAAACAAATTGCAATTTTTGCAGAAGGAAGATTTTTTCCGCGGAGGGAAATTTTTGCAGAACGAATTTCGTCGAACCGAATTTTTTTGCAAACGAATTTCGTCGAATCGAAATTT
>CAZACA010000048.1:0-13020 GCA_964483515.1 uncultured Treponema sp. | reverse complement strand
TTCTTTCGGATTTTTTATTTTCACAAAAAAACGTGGAATCCATAAATTTAATCAAGCAGAATTCTTCGCGGATTGCCGACACTTTGTTTGCAGTCTGCGCCTGTGAAAATCCGTCCATGCTTTCGGAGCGTCCCATAAAAATTGCGGATTTTTTCAACAACTGCATTCTGGCGGTAAAGCACATGAATCCGCAGAAAGAAAAATTTCTTCACGTTTCGCTTTTTTTAAAGGACGACACGGCGATTTATGCGGACACAAGAATTCTGGAACTGGTTTTTCTTTCCGTGCTGAATTCCGTGGTGGAAATTTCGCTGAACGAAAAACGAATTTCCGTGATGCTCGAAGGAAGCGGCGGCGATTTTATTTTGACCGTTGCCGTTAAACTGAACGAAAAGGACGAAAAATCCGCGGAAAAAAAATTGATGGAATGCAACGAAAAACGCAATCTGGATTTTATATTGCAGACGGCGAAAATTTACGGCGGAGAATTTTTTGTTTCGCACATTGAAGGCGTTTTCAATTTTTCGCTGAAACTGAAATTCGACCGTTTTGAAAAAATCGAAGCGGGAAAAATTTTCGTAAATAAAATTCTTTTTTCACCGTCAAAAAATTCTGAAAATCAAAATTCCGCCGAACAGATTGCAGAAAATTCATCACCTTCCGCGGAAGAAAAATCCGACGAACAGAACACGCTCATCATGATGGAAATGAACGACGAACGAAAAAAATTTGAAATTTTTTCCAAGCGCGAAAAAGACATCGTGGAACTGATTATCGCCGGAAAAACCGACAAGGAAATTGCCAGCGAACTTTTCATCAGCGTAGGAACCGTGGCGTCCCACAACAAAAAAATTTTCAAAAAACTCGAAGTGCACAGTCGTGTTGAGCTGATAAATAAATTGCGATAGAATACGCAAAAATTTTTTACGCGGGGCAAAAATGGCAGGAAACACTTTTGGCGAAAATTTCAGGGTAACGACTTTTGGCGAAAGTCACGGTGAAGCGTTGGGCTGCATTGTGGACGGATGCCCGGCAGGAATTTTTTTCGACGCGGAATTTCTTCAGCACGAAATGGACAGACGAAAACCCGGCGCAAAAAATCCGGCCGTAACTGCACGAAAAGAAGACGACACGGCTGAAGTTTTAAGCGGCGTGTTTCAGGGAAAAACCACGGGAACACCGATTGCAATTTTAATCCGGAACGCAAATCAGAAATCAAAGGACTACGAAAACATAAAGGACAAATTTCGTCCGGGGCACGCTGATTTCTGCTACGAAAAAAAATACGGAATCCGCGACTATCGGGGCGGCGGACGATCCAGCGGACGGGAAACCTGCGCGCGAGTTGCAGCCGGTGCAGTTGCAAAAATGTTTTTACGCGAACAGAAAATTTTCGTAACGGCGTACACAAAAAGCGTGGCGGAAATTCAATCGCAAAAAATCGACTTCGACCAGATCGAAAAAAATAAAATCCGCTGTGCCGACAAAGACGCTGCAATCCTCATGGAACAAAAAATCGAAGAGTTCCGCATGAAAAAAAATTCCTGCGGCGGCGTAGTGGAATGCGTGGCAAAAGGAGTTCCTGCGGGACTTGGCGAACCGGTTTTCGACAAACTGGACGCAGAAATCGCTCATGCAATTTTGTCCATCGGCGCGGTAAAGGGAATCGAATTCGGTGCAGGATTCGGCGCGGCTTTTTCCGACGGACTTTCCGACAACGACTTTATGATTCAGGGTGAAAAATTTGAAACGAACAACGCGGGCGGAATTTTGGGCGGAATTTCACGGGGCGACGACATCGTTTTTCGTGCAGCGGTCAAACCGGTTCCAAGCATTTTTCTTCCGCAGAAAACCATCGACATAAACGGAGCGGAATGCGAAATCGAAATCGAAGGACGGCACGACGTCTGCCTTTGTCCGCGAATCGTTCCCGTTGTGGAAGCCATGACCGCCATTTGCCTTGCCGACATGATTCTGCGCAACAAAGGAAGCCGGATTTAACATGGAAAATTTCAGCCCTGATTTTTTCAACGTCAGAACCACCACCGAACGCAGACGGATTTTTAAAAAACGTTTTTTGTTTGCAGCGATTTTTTTGTTCGCACTGATTTTTTTTGCGGCGCAGGGAATTTCAGTTTACGGACTTCTTCATCCGAAAATTCCCGCGGAACTTTCTGCGCAAAAAGAAATTTTCCTGCAAAAAGCGCTGGACGAAAAATTTCCTGAACGAAAAAAAATCGTTCATCCCCTTCCGTTTCAAAATGTGCCTGCCGAAATTTTCATCAACGCGGAAAGTGCAATCGTAATCGATGCAGCAACCGGCGACATTCTTTTTGAAAAAAATGCCGATCAGGAAATTCCGCCTGCTTCCATGACGAAACTCGTGGAAATGTTCGTGGTTTTCGATGCGGTAAAAAACGGCGAAATTTCTCTGGACGATTTTGTTCCGCTTCCGAAAGAAAGCTGGGCAGTGAATTTTCCGTCGGACGCGTCCATCATGTTTCTGGGCGAAAATCAGCGGGTAACTCTCCGTGAACTTCTGCTCGGACTTTCCATTGCAAGCGGAAACGATGCTTCGGTTGCCGTGGCGAATTACGTTTCGGGTGACATGGAAATTTTCGTTTCGCGCATGAACGCCGTCATAAAAAATTTAAATCTGGAAAAAACGCATTTCGTGGAATCGAGCGGCTACAGCGAAAAAAATATTACCACCGCAAAAGAATTCGCGGCTTTCTGCAAATCCTACGTCGAAAATTTTCCTTTCGCGCTGAACGAATTTCACTCGCAGAAAATCATCCGCTATCCCCTGCAAAAAAATCAGCCTGAATATTCCGCGGAAAAAATCGGCGACAGTCAGGCGGTCACTCAATACAACACGAATAAACTTCTGGGAATTTTGCCGGGCTGCGACGGATTGAAAACCGGATTCATTTACGAAAGCGGCTACAACATCTGCGTAACTGCTGAACGAAACGGCGCGCGATACATCAGCGTAACCATGAAAGGACCCGGAACGGGAAGTGCGCAGGGAAACAAATTCCGGATTCAGGACAATTCCAACATGATGGAATACGCGTTTGAAAAATTTTATCCGTACACGGTTCCGCCGGAAAAAATGCATCGGTTCGTTCTGGGGCTTGCAGGTTCGGCAAAAAAAAGCGTTTACCTTGTTCCGGCGAAAAGCGAAAATTTTTCGGTGCCGTTCATCTTTGGAAATTCGCCGAAAGACGCTGCGGAAAACATTCAGGTGGTCGCCGAAATTCCGCATTTTGCAAAAGGAAAAATCAGCGCAGGCGAACAGTTCGGTACGCTGAAATTTCTGCTTGACGGACGCATTTTAAATTCAGTTCCCCTCGTTGCCGACCGCGAAATCGACAAGGCGAATTTTCTGCTTTCAGCCTGGGGAAAAATTACTGCACGACTTGCGCTTTTATTCGTCTAAAATTTCTTTCAGCGGAACAATTTCAAAATCGTTGTCCAGAATCGATGCAATGAGCAGGTCGAGTTTTTCGTAAAGATAATCGTTCCGCGTGCCGCTTCCTTTTCCGACGCTCACGGGAATTATCATGCCGTCGTAAAGTTCGTCCACAAACGAATCGATTAAACTTGACGCGTCCAGATATTTTTTTCCCGAATCCTGATCTTCAAACGAAACGCGGTCGCTCACTTTGTCAAAAACGTCCACGTACGTGTAGCCGGCGCCCGATGCTGCATCGCGGATTGTTCTGTTCGCATGATAAAACGGCGCGTGCCAGTAAAGCGAAAGTTCACTTCCCGTTGCCGAAAAAAATTCGTCTTCGTTCCGCGCAAGTCCACGCACCACAAAATCTTTGTCCACGATAAATTTATTTTCCACCAGATCCATGGAACTGAAAAAAAGTGAAGCGCATTTATTTCCCGAAGAAAAAATTTGTCTTACTTTCTGCGGATAACGGCGGATGAATTCTCCGTTCAAAAAGAAAGTTCCGCGGATTTTAAATTCCGTCAGCGTGTATAAAATTTTTGAAAGTCCTTCCGCGTTTTCCATGGCGTCGAAAATCAGTGCAACTTTTTTCGGTGCGCTTTCTGAAAGGTCAGCGTCTTCGTAAACTGCGTAAGTTTTTGCGCTTTCCCGGAGCGAGCGGGCGTAAACCGAATTTTCAAATTTTTCGTTCAGCGATGCGCCCAGAAAAACTCTGTAGCGTGCATTTTTTTCCGACTGCGAAATTCCTTTCAGCGATGCCGAAGATTTTTTCCAGGATTTTGTCTGCGCGTCGTAAACAAAAGACGTCCGCGGATTTTTTGATGCACACCGGATTTTTTCGCCGTCCCAGAATGCATTTTCCGCCGCCGATAAAAAAATAAATTTTTCTTCGCCTGCAAGCGAAACCAATTTTATGCTTTCTTCGCCGCCTGCATAAAACGAAAAATTTCCGTTCCACAACGCCGAATAAATTTTTTCGCCGCTTTTTGTAAACGAAATATTTTTTGAATACAAATCGTACACAAAAATTTTATTCTGATCGGTGACAAGAATTTTCCGTCGGTCAGGAGACAAAATCGGAAGCAGCGAATTTTTTACGTTTAAAAGCATTTTCATTCCGCCGTTCACGTCGTACAAAAAACTTGATTTTTCTACGTTTTCAAAACTGATTGTGTCCACCCACAAAAGCGGATCACGGTCGCGGCTGAAAAAAATTTCGTAGCGATAATTTGCGCCGTAAAATTCCGTGAGCGAAGAAATGCTTTCCGTCCGCACGTAACTGAAATTTTCCACGTCGCCCACGCTGTACGTTGACAGAATATTTTCGCGCACAAGAACCGCCATTTTTTTTCCGCTGGAATTTATCCAGAATTTGTCCCGCCTGAAATCAAAGGAAGTGGAAAGCCTGCCCACGATTTTTCCGATTCCGATGAGCGTCGAATAAAGTCCGCGGGTGTAAAGTTCGTTGCCGTCGATTTTGTAAATGATGTCGTCCTTTAAATAAATCACGGAATTTTGCAGAGTCCAGTTTACGCTGTCAATGGAACCTTCTCCGATTCTGCGGAACGTTTCGGAAATGTCCACGCGTTTAAAACTCGCTTCGGGAAAAACAAAATAAACCGAACCGTTTTTTTCGTAAAGCAGAACTTTTCCGTCGGGTGACCATTTTGCGTTAATCGTGTCGCAGCTGAACGGCGATTTTTCCGACAGAATAATTTCTTCGTTGTCCGCGTTGTTTTTTAAAATCAGTTTGCCTTCCGCATTTTTTACGCGCTTTACGAAGCAGACGAATTTTCCGTCGGGGCTCGGCAGATTGAACGGAAGGTTCGTGTACTTCACGGGAATTTTCAGCGAGCGGCTCTGCCACTGAAAAATATTTTGCGCCGTATAATAATTCGCGATTCCGTACCGGTTCCTGATTTGCAGAATTTTTCCGTCGTCCAGAAGTTCCATGCGTTCAGGAAAACACGTGAGGATTTGCGGTTCGCGTAAAATTTTTTCTTCGCCCAGTTTCGTGGCAAAAAGCGTCTTGTAGGAATTTTCGCCTGCAAAATTATTTTCCACGGCATAAATCAATTCGTCCGAATCGCTTAAATCGGGATTGCAGAATTTTATTTTTGAAAACGCCATCCGCGGAATGGACGCAAAAACCATGGCAAAAAAAATCGTTGCGCGTGAAAAATTTTTTTTCATTTTTTCCCCCAATCGCCTATTTTAAAACCGTCATCGGGTCAATGAGTTTGTTGTTTTTGTAAACCGTAAAATGAACGTGCGGTCCCGTAGAATATCCCGTGCTTCCCACCAGCCCGATTTTTGTTTCCTGCGTTACAAAGTCGCCTTTTTTCGCGATGATTTTGCTCATGTGCGCGTAAAGTGTCTGGTAGCCGTCGAAGTGATTTATGATGACGTAATTTCCGAAAATCGATGAAAATCCCGTGTACGCAACCCTTCCGCTGAGTGACGCATAAATCGGAGTTCCTGTCGGGCACGCCATGTCGATTCCCGTGTGGCTCGAATCAACGCCGGTAATGGGATCTTTTCTGTGACCGAATCGCGACGAAAGAACGTAGCGCGTTTTTACAGGCTTTAAAAAAAGTTCGCCCATTGCCTTCCGAAGTGAATTGGAATCGAGTTTCGCGCCGGGAATAAAAAGCGTTTCGCCGTCCTGCAAATTTTCGCTCGCCAGGTCATTTACGTCCAGCAAATCCGAAACCGACACATTGTATTTTTTTGAAATTGCGTCCAGTGTTTCGCCCGATTTTATTTTGTGAATCAGTCCGTCCGCGGAAGGAATTTTCAGCTTCTGTCCCGAAAAAACTGCACGCACATTTTTTATGTCGTTCACGGCAATCAGCGTCGAAATGTTTGACAGTCCGAATTTCTGACAGATTCCGCTGATGGTGTCGCCTGCCTTTACCGTGTACGTCTGAAAAGTCACCGCCTGCTTTACCGGATTTGCGCCGGACAAAAATTGCGTTCCGTCTTCCGAAAAAATATTTCCTTCGCTGTCAAAGTACGAAAAATTGTCGAACGCGAGTTTGCTCATGGAATCGTCCAGAACCGAAAATTCATTTTCCATGTCGAAATTAAAATCGATTTTTTTTGCAAAACTTTTTTCCGCCGAAACAAAACCAAAAATTAAAAACGGCGAACTCAGCGCCAGGGACAGAACCGGAAGAAGCCAGAAAAAACTTAACGCATGAAAAAATTTTTTTTGCGCAATTCCGAATCTGCCATTTAAATTTTTAAGGAAATCATCCGCGGAAAATTCCCGTCGTGGCAAAACCAGTGCGCGAGTTTTTTTTGCAGGAGAAAATTTCATCGCGGAATTTCCGTACGCTTTTGAAACGGCAACGGCATTCACTGCGGATTTTTTTTTGCCTTTCAAAACGTTCGGTCTTCGGCGCGGCTTCTGAAAATTTGAAATTTCCATGCAATTTATGATTTCCATATTTTTTATATCGACAAAAAAAGTTGTGATATTAGAATTTATTGACGATGATAAAAGTGAAAATGAAAAGCGAAAAAAATTTTTTTAAATACATATGCATTGGAATTGCTCTGGGGCTTTTCCTGAAATTTTTTGTGGTGGACATTTTTTCCGTCAGCGGAATTTCCATGGAACCTGCAATCCGCGACAGTGAAAAAATCGTCGTAAACAAAATCGCTTACGGAATCGTGAATCCTTTCGGAAATTCTACGTTCATCCGCTGGCGAAATGCAAAAAGCGGCGACGCAGTTCTTTACGTTTACAAAAATAATTTTGTGGTAAAACGATGCGTTGCTACGGAAGGCGACTCTCTGGTCTTTTCGCATGATAGTCGATATACTCTCCGCGTGCGTGAAAAAAGTTATCCGTTGACCGAAATTCAATTTCATCTTTTAAAAAATAATCCGGCAGTTCCACAGGGAATGATTCTTGCCATCGGCGACAACGCAGAAAATTCCATCGACTCCAGAAACTACGGATTCGTCAGCCAGAAAAATATTTTGGGCAGGGTGATTTTCAAATGAACGGATTCTTTAAAAAATTTCGCCTTTCGCTGATTTTCGTGCCGTGCGTTTTGTGCGTGGCGTACGTTTATTCCCGCTTCGTAAAAATTTCCCTCCGCCCGAAAACCGATCCGGCTCCGCTTCCTGCAACAATCGAACGCGGCTCCATCGTGGACAGAAACGGAAAACCGCTGGCAGTGCAGACGAATTTTTACCATTTTGTCGTAACGCCCAAGGACGTAAAAAATCCTGAAGACTTTGCAAAAAAAGTCTGCGTTCCGCTGAAAATGAGCGCGGAAGAAATTTTCGACAAAATCACCAACGCGAAAAATTTAAATTTCGTTTACTTAAAGAAAAAAATTTCCCAGGAGCAGTACGACGAACTTTACAAAATTGTTTCCGACAACGATTTTTTCGGATTCACGCGGTTCGATAAAATTCCCGGCAGACTTTATCCGGAAAATTCTTTAGCGAGCCAGCTCATCGGTTACATGGGCGACGACGGCGTGGGCTTAAGCGGAATCGAATATTCAAAGCAGTCGGTTCTTTCCCCCGAAATAAAAAAAGGCACGACGGGAACGGTTCACGGCGACAACGTTTATCTGACAATCGACGCAGGACTTCAGTACAAACTGGAAAAAATCGCCCAGGACGCCATGGAAGAAACCCGCGCAGAAAGCATGATGCTGATTGCAGCCAACGCAAAAAACGGCGAAATTCTTTCGTACATCAGTTTTCCTTCCGCGGATTTAAATCAGTACACGCGCGCCACAAAAGAAGAAATGATCGACCGGCTTTCGGTAACCGCTTACGAACCGGGCAGCGTCTTTAAAATTTTTTCGGTTGCATCGTTTCTGGATTCGTATGCCATTACGCCCGACGACAGTTTTTTGTGCGACGGAATTTATCAGCGGAAAACGAATCTGGGCGAAACAATCCGCATCACCTGTCTGGAACATCACGGCTGGCTGAATGCACGGACGGCGCTGAAATTTTCATGCAACGATGCACTTGCGCAGATGAGCGAAAAAATTGCCACGGACGATTTTCTTTCGTACATCAGGCGATTCGGATTCGGCGAGCGCACCGATGTGGAACTTCCGTCAGAAACCCGCGGCTCGGTAAAAAATCAGAACGACAGATTCTGGTCGGCACGAAGCAAGGCAACAATTTCAATCGGACAGGAAATCAGCGTGAGTGCATTGCAGATGGTTCAGGCGGCGACGGTTCTTGCAAACAAAGGCGTTCAGGTAAAATTGACGTTCATCAGCAAAATCGCAGGAATCGACGGCGACACGAAATTCATTCATCAGCCCACGCTGGGAAATCGTGTTTTAAAAAGTTCCACCGCGGATTATCTTTTGAGCTGCATGGAAACTACGGCAAAAAGCGGCACGGGAACAAAGGCTTCACTCCGCGACATTTCCATCGGCGTAAAAACCGGAACGGCGCAAATGGCTGACCCTGTAAACGGCGGCTACAGTTCCACGGATTTTTTGTCCAACTGCATGGCGATTTTTCCCATCGAAAATCCGCAGATAATTTTGTACATCGTCATTGAAAAAGCGAAAGGCGAAACTTATGCAGGCCGAATCGTTGCACCGGTGATTGCAAAAGCCGCGGACGAAATCATCGACCATCTGGGAATCAATCGCGAAGGAGCGGCAAGTCTGGAGCATTCGGGCAGAATCGTGCTGAAGGAAAATTCTCCGCTGAACGTTTCAACCGTGGTGCCGAATTTTGTGGGCAGGTCAAAACGCGATTTACTTCCGCTTTTGAATCGGACTGATTTGAACGTCATCATCAACGGCGAAGGCTGGGTAAAAAATCAGTCGCCGGAACCAGGAACTTTGATAACGGAGAACATGACCATTGAACTCGATCTGGAATGAAAACATCGCGCTTTTCAAAAAACGATTTCCTGAACTGCAAAAAAAAATCCGCGCAGAAATTTCGCCTGAAATAATTCTGGAAACCGCAAAAAACGGAAGCGTTACAGCAAGCGAAAATTCCGTCATGCTGCACTCGAAATACAATCCGCAAAAGGAAGCGGAAAATTTAACTGCGCAGTTCGACGGCGAAAAAAAAGATGCGGCAATTTTTCTGGGATTCGGGCTGGGTTACGCGCCGGTTTCTTTCGCGAAAAAAAATAAAAACGCCACCATGATTTTAGTCGAGCCGGACGAAAAAAGATTTTTTTCTGCACTGAATGCCCTGGACTGGACTGAAATTTTTCTGCACGAAAAACTGATTCTGGCAGTGGGTGCATCCGCGGAAGATTTAGCCGGAATAATTTCGTCGTACCGCGCGGAAAAAATTTTCGTCTTTAAAACGAAAGCGCAAATTTCTCACGCGGAAGAATTTTTTTCATCAGTGGAAAAAATCATTTCGCAAAATAAAAGCAGGGAAGAAATCAACGAAAACACTCTGGAAAAATTCAGCGTGCTCTGGCTGAACAACAGCTGCAGAAATTTAGACGAAATGAAAAATCGCGGCGGCGTAAAAAAATTCGCGTCAACTTCCTGCGACATTCCGTTCGTGATTCTGGCGGCGGGCCCGAGTTTGCAGAATTTTAAAAACGTTCTGCCTGAAATAAAAAAGCGCGCAATTTTAATCTGCGTTGATACGGCACTTCATTTTTGTCTGCGCGAAAACGTGGAACCGGATTTCATAATTTTGTCCGATCCGCAATTTTACTGTTCCATGCATCTGCAATTTTTGTCGTCGCCTTCGTCAATTTTAGTTACGGAAATCGGCGTGTATCCGTCGGTGTTCAGATTTTGCTGCAAGGAAAAAATTTTATTTTCATCGCTTTTTCCCATCGGAAAATTTTTTGAATCGCGCACTGAAAAAAAAGGAAGTCTTGCGGCGGGCGGAAGCGTTGCAACTACGGCGTGGGATTTTGCACGACTCTGCGGCGCAAAAGAAATTTTTTTCGGCGGAATGGATCTGGGCTTTCCAAAAAAACAGACGCACATCCGCGGCTCACGGTTTGAAGAAAAATGTCACGCGGAAAGTTTCAGGTTAAAAAACGCGGAAACGGAAAACGCATTTTCACTTTTTTGCGCAGACGCATTTTTCGCGGAAGACTACGACGGAAAAAAAATTTTAACCGATAAGCGGATGGCACTTTTTTCATGGTGGTTTGAAACGCAATGCGGAAAAGCGAAGGCAGACGGATGCAAAACTTTTTCCCTTACGTGGGAAAGCATGAAAATTAAAAACGTAGAAAAATTTCCGCTGGAAGAATTTTTAAAAAAAGACGAAATGGAAATTCAGAAAAAAAATTTTTTCATCCGCGCGGAAGAAAAAAATCGTTCAGAAAATTTCGGTGCGGAATTTGACGAAGCGAAAAAAAATTTTTCACGCGATCTGGAAAAACTTTCGGCACTTGCAGAACGCGGCGTAAATCTCTGTCAGCGCGGAATTCAAAATCGTGCGTGCATGGCGGACGTCTGCAAAAAGCTGAACGAAATCGACCGCGAAATTTCTTCATCGGAATGCAAGGATTCGGCGTCACTCGTTTTTCCCACGGAACGGCAGCTTGAAAAACTTTCGCAAAAAATTTCCTGCGCGAACGAAAACGAAAAATCGATTTATCCGCTGAAATTTTCTGCGCTGATTTATTCGGAACTTTTAAAATCCGTGGAGCGTTTTAAAAAATTCTTTTAGTGAAAAATTCGTAAAGTTTTTTCGCGTCCGGGTCGATAATAAAAGCGTGCAGTAGAAATTGACTACGGACGGTTCTTTGAGAAATCTTGGAGGACATCCAGACGCCCGTGAAAAATTTCAGACATCAGTTTGATGTAAAATCTCCATTGGGAAGTCGGGGCAAGTGTCTCGGCTTTCTTTTTTTTGCGCTAAAATTTTTTCCGCGGAATTCCGATAAAAAATAAAATGAGTTCTTGAAAGCGGGGCAGACCGATGGTAAATTACACAGTTTCAGAAATTGCAGGCGGCACGAAATTTAAAAGCGACGTAGTTGTGGATTCACTTTTTTTAATCGCAACTCCTCCGTGTGCAGTCAGCGCGTCCACTTTATCGCTGCTTAGAAAATGGGGCTTTAAAGAAATTTTTTCCGAAGACGAAGGCATCGCCGAAAAGATTGCAAAACAGGCTGCAAAAAAAGACGAATCCGAAGAAGAAAAAAAAGCCGAACAGAAAAAACTCATGCAGGAAACGGAAGAAGTTGATTTGTCCGAGTTCACTGATGACGCGCCGAAAATTGCAGAAGAAGACATTCCCGACGAATTTAAAACAAGCGAAGAAGTTGATTTATCCGAATTCACTGACGACGCTCCCTCCGCTTCATCCGCAGAAAAAAAAGATTCCAAAGTGATGTTTTCCGCGAAAGAAATTACATCGCGTTCCCATTCTTCTCTGACGGATTTCCTTGCGCAAAAAAATCCCGAAGCCGCCGACGACGCGCTGAAATTTTCCGTGGAAAGCAACGTCATGTCGCTGGAAGAAGACAAAAACAAAATGCGTCAGGCACAAAAAACTTACGAAGCGTTCATGGATTTCATTACGCAGGTTTTCACGAAATACGCCACGCAGAAAATCATCAATCAGCCCGAACTCAACGGAAAAGTTCTGGAACTGTGCAACTTCATCCGCGAAAACAAAAAATTCATTCTGCGTGTTCAGCCGAATTTTGAAACGCGGAACAAAAATTTCATCATCAGTCACACCATGCGCACGACTGTAATCAGCATTGTCATCGGATTGCAGATAAAAATTCCTTACGAAAAACTTATTGAACTTGGAGTGGCGAGCGTCCTGCACGAAATCGGTCAGATTCGTTTACCGTCGCAACTTTACATGAACGACCAGGCTCTTTCGCCGGCACAAAAAGCGCAGATGCAGACGCATACTTTAATCGGCTGCAACATTGCAAAAGAAGCCGGATTTCCGCGGACGGTTCAGTTCGGAATTCTCGATCATCACGAAAGGGAAAACGGTTCAGGCTATCCGCGAAAATTGCACGGAAACGGAATTTCCCTTTACGCAAAAATCATCGGCGTGGCATGTTCGTTTGAAGCGATTACTGCTCCACGTCATTACAAAGGCGCGCTGACGACGTTCGAGGGAATGGTGAAACTTCTGAAAAACGAAGGCCGGATATTCGACGACACGATTGTGAAAGCGCTTCTTCTGAGTCTGTCGCTCTACCCCATCGGCGCGTTCGTTTTTTTGTCCAACGGAAAAATCGGTCAGGTGGTGGACATTTCTCCGTCCAATCCGAAATTTCCCATCGTGCAGATTGTGGGCGGAATCAATCCCGACGGAAGCCCCAAACGAATTCAGACTGACAACGGCGAAGTAAAAATCGTGCGCGTAATGAATCAGGAAGAATCCGAAGACCTGCGGAAATCACTGGGCGACATAATTTAGCGAAAAGAAATTTTGTTCGCGGAAAAAAATTTGAAATTCTTTTTGTGAAATTTAAATCATTAAAAAAAGCGTGCAGAATTTTTGCTGAACAAAAATTTAGCGAAAAGGAATTTTTGTTCGCGGGAAAAAAATTTGAAATTCTTTTTGTGAAATTTAAATCATTAAAAAAA
>CAZACA010000047.1:0-13137 GCA_964483515.1 uncultured Treponema sp. | reverse complement strand
CAGGGTTTGAACATAAACTCGAAATCCGAGAATGATTCCGTTATCGGTAACTTATTCAACAATTCGACTGTTTATATCGGCAAGTACTTCGGCAGCGATATTTACGCCGACGCATTGTTGCACTGGTCATACGATTCGGCAAAAGCGAATTCAGGAGATGGAACTGGCAGCGGACTTGTTTTTCAGCCGGAAATCGGACTGGAATTTGCCGCGCCGTTTGCAAACATCAGATGGAATTTCGCACCGGATCTGGGCGAATTCAAGCAGTCCTGGACTCAGGCAACATCGATAACGCTTTCGTGGCGTATATCATTTTAAATTAAAAAATGAGGATTTTTATGCGTTTCAAGCATGCATTCTTTGCTTTTTTTGTTCTGTTTTTTGTTTTTTTGCCGGGCGCGTTCTGTCAGGAAGATTCCGATTCCTGGTACTACGGAAAGCCGATCAAGCACATCGTTTTTGAAAATTTAAAGAATGTAAAATCCGGCGACCTGGACGGCGTTACGAGCAGTTTCATCAGCAAGCCGTTTTCGGACGAAATCATCAGCGATTTGTACGACCGCGTTTTTTCCCTGGATTATTTTGACGACGTGGAAATCAAGGCAGCAAAAGGAAGCGACAACGGAAAAACCGTAAATCTGATTCTGTCAGTTTCGGAAAAGCCGATTATCGTAAAGCTGAATTTCGACGGAAACCGTTACATTCACGATTCGGATTTAAAGGGCAAAATTTCCATGAAAGAAAAAGATATTTTTGTGGAAAGCAAGGTGCTTGAAGACGAGCGCGCCATCAGAAATCATTACATCGAAAAAGGCTACACGAAAATTTCAGTTTCATCGTCGTTTGAAGAAAAGGAAAACGGAATTTACGTAACGTTTAAAATTCGCGAAGGACGGCAGACAATCGTCAAATCCATAAATTTTCAGGGCAACGAACTGGTTTCGTCAAAATCGTTGAAAAGCAAAATTTCCATGAAGGAAGCGGGACTTTTTAAAAAAGGTTCGTTTCAGGAATCGTCGGTGCAGCAGGATGCAAAATCGATTGTGGCGTATTATCAGAACCGCGGATACGTGGACGCAAAAGTTTCAAACGTGGAGCAGGAAACTTCATACAACGAAGAAAAAAATCGGGACGAAATTTCCATTACGTTTGAAATTCAGGAAGGCGAGCAGTATTCGTTCGGCGGAATTGAATTCGACGGAAATCATGTTTTTACCACGGAAAAATTGCAGTCGCTGGTTACGCTGAAAGACGGCGCGGTTTACAACGAAACGAAATTTCAGGAAACGCGGATGAACGTGCAGAATCTTTATTACGAAAACGGCTACACTTCAAACCGGTTCGCTGCGGAAATTCAAAAGGACGGTGAAGCAAAAATCGTTTCGTACACGATTCGCATCGAAGAAAATCCGCGGAGTCACATTGAAAACGTCATCATAAAAGGCAACGAAAAAACAAAGGATTACGTAATCCGGCGGGAAATTCCCGTGGAAGCAGGCGACATTTTTTCCAACGCGAAAATTACGAACGGCTTGCGAAATCTTTACAACCTGCAATATTTTTCGGCGGTTTCTCCTGAAGTAATGCAGGGTTCGGAAGAAAATCTGGTGGACATCGTTTTTACGGTGGAAGAACAGAGCACCACGTCGCTGGATTTCGGATTTACTTTTTCAGGCGTGTCTGACCCGGGCGAAATTCCCATTGCGCTTACGGCAAGCATTCAGGATTCAAATTTATTCGGCGAAGGAAAATCGGCTTCACTGGGAACGACGCTTTCTACCAGCGAGCAGTCGGTTTCGCTCAGTTACGGACAGAACTGGCTCTGGGGAAAACCAATCAGCACGAGCGTTTCGTTAAGTTATGCCCATTCAAACAATTATGCTCTGCGCGACAAAATCATGCCCAGCGGAGACATTGACGACGATTATTATTACATGCAGTACGAGCAGAATCAGTTCAGCCTGGGACTTTCCCTGGGTCACCGATGGACGCCGAATTTTGCAATTTTAACTCTCAGCGGCGGAACCACAAGCAGCCTCATAAACAATCTGTACGACGATTCGCTTTTCATTCCGTACGATACTTCCGTGAGCCAGTATTCGGACAGCTGGGAACCGCGGAATTCAATCTGGACGGCTTTTTCCATGGACGGACGAAACATTTCCTATGACCCTTCGCACGGATGGTTTGCAAGTCAGCGGCTCACCTGGTACGGCCTGATGAAGCAGGGATTCCTTTCGTTTGCACCGGACTGGGGCGAAACCGAATTTTTTCTGCGGACGGACACAAAGTTAGAAAAATATTTTACGCTGGTAAATCATCAGGTGACGGACAACTGGGCGCTGAAACTCGTTCTCATGGGCTACACGGGACTTTCGTTCCAGCTTCCTGCATTCGACTGCACCATAAAGCGAAACAATCAGCTTTACATCGACGGAATGTTTAACGGTCGCGGCTGGACAATTTACAATAAAGAAATCGGTCGCGGAAAAGCGCTGTGGAATAACACGGTGGAACTCAGAATGCCGCTGATTCCGGGAATAATGTCGCTGGATTTGTGGGGAGACGCTTCGGCAATCAAAAAAGAACCGGATGATTTCTTTTCAAGTCTGGGCGAAGACGACTGGTACTTCAGTTTCGGGCCGAGCCTGCGTTTTACCATTCAGCAGTTTCCCCTCAGGCTTCTGTTTGCCAACACGTTCAAGTTAAAAAACGGTTCGCCGATTTTCACCGATCAGGATGGAGACGGAGACAACCGGTGGATGAGCAACTGGCATTTCGTCCTTTCGTTCAGCATGACAAACCGATAAATTTTTTTGTCGGAAAAATTTTTTTTCGGAGAAATTATGAAAAATTCCATTGCAAAAAAAATTGCATCCGTTGCATTCGTTCTGGCTTCGTTGTGTGGTTCTTCTCGCGCACAGCAGATTACCCGGTTCGCCGTAGTGGACACCGCGAAAGTTTATCAGTCTTATTTCAGAAATTCCGCGCCGGTACGAAATTACGAAAACAAAAAAGAAGAATTTCAGAAGGAACTCGATCGTCAGGTGGCGGAACTTCAGAAACTCAACGACAGAAAAATCGAACTTCTGCGGCAGAACAACGAAACCGAAGCGTTAAAAATCGAAGCGCAGATTACAAAAAAAGCCGACTACATCACGGAATATTCCAACGCAAAAAACGCGGAACTGGAATCGCTGAAAAAATCGCTGCAGGAAAATAATGCGTTCTACAAAAAACTTTACGAAGTTCTGGCAAACGTGGCGGAATCAGGCGGATACAGCATGATTTTGAGTTTGCAGGATTCTTCGGCGGTGCTCTGGTACAGTTCTTCCGTGGACATAACCGATCAGGTAATTTCAAAACTGGGCTTAATGTAATGGCTGACGAAACTCCGGTTTTTGCGCAATATTTCGGGCTGAAAAAGCAGTTTCCCGACGACGTTCTTTTTTTCAGGCTGGGCGATTTTTACGAAATGTTTAACGACGATGCGGTGGAAGTTTCAAAACTGCTGAATTTGACGCTGACTCATCGCGGAAATTTTCCCATGTGCGGAATTCCGTATCATTCGTCAAAAAGTTACATTGCGCGTCTTTTGAAAGCCGGAAAAAAAATTGCGGTGGCTGAACAAATCGGCGAAGTTTCCAGGCGCGGACTGACTGAACGAAAAGTCGTGGAAGTGATTACGCCGGGCACTGTCGTGGAAAGCGAATATCTGGAAAGTTCCGCGGATAATTTTTTAGCGTCGGTTTTTATCCGTGGCGAAATGGCTTCGTTTGCGTACATCGACGTGACGACGGGAGTTTTTCGCGCCACAAAATTTCCGCAGAAAAATTTAACCGAAAATCTTTTAAGGGAAATCGGACGCTGTCATCCCCGCGAAATGATTTTAAGCGAAGAATTAAAGGACGACGACAGGCTGAAGGAAATTTTTTCTTCGGAAAATGTGGCGACGGTTTCGTGGTATCCTGAATGGCATTTTAACGCGGAAAAAAATTATCAGCGCCTTCTGTCCCAGTTTAAAACGGCAAATCTGCTTTCGTTTTCGCTGACGGAGCAGAGCGTGGAAGTTCCGCCCGCAGGATTTTTGCTGGAGTACCTGGAAAAAACTACTTCCGCCGACGTTTCGCATATCCGCGGAATTTCAGTTTACGAAGATTCGCAGTTCGTGGTGATGGACGATTCTTCCAGGCGGAATCTGGAAATTTTACAGAATTTGCGCGACGGTTCGTCAAAATTTTCGCTTCTGGAATGCGTGGATTTTACGAAAACTGCAATGGGCAGCCGGCTTCTGCGTCAGTGGCTTTCGTTTCCCCTTACCGATGAAAAAAGAATTCTGGCGCGGCAGAATCACGTGGAATTTTTTTTCAGCGACAGGACGCTTTTAAAAAAAGTTCGGGAAAATCTGGACGGAATTCTGGATGTGGAACGGCTTGCAGGCAGAATTTCCATGGAAAAAGCCCACGCGAAAGATTTGCAGGCGCTCAGGCAGAGTCTGGTTTTGTGGACGAAAACTCAGCGGCTTATGGAACAGCAGGATTTTTCGTCAATCAGTCTGGAAAACGCGGAAAAAATAATCGACCTGATTGCAAATTCCATCGATGACGACCCTTCCACGAGTTTAACCGAAGGCAGAATCATAAAGGAAGGCTGGTCTGAAGAACTCGATCACTGGAAAAAAGTGCGCACGAATTTCAGTTCGATTCTGGACGAATACGCCGAAGAAGAGCGCGCAAAAACCGGAATTCAGAATTTAAAAATAAAAAACACGGGCAACCTCGGTTATTTCATCGAAGTGACGAAAGGCAAACTGGACAAAGTTCCGCCGCATTTTATAATCCGCCGCTCGCTTTTAAACGCCGAACGGTACACTACGGAAAAATTGCAGGATCTGGAAAATTCGCTGAACGAATCAGGCACGAAAATTCTGGAACTTGAACGGGATTTGTTCGTGGAAATCCGCAGTCAGATAAAAAAGTACACGGTTTACCTTCAGCAGCTTTCCCACAGAATCGCTTACGTGGACGCAGCCGCATCATTTGCACAGGCAGCCCTGGTGAACGACTGGGTGAAGCCGCAGATTTCCGCGGAAAGCCGTGAATTTTTCGTAAGGAACGGACGCCATCCCGTGGTGGAACATCATCTTCCGTCGGGGGAATTTGTGCCCAATGATCTTTCACTCTGCTGCGATGAAAAAACTTTTGCGCTGATTACGGGGCCCAACATGGCAGGAAAAAGCACTTTTTTGCGGCAAAACGCGCTGATTGTCCTTCTGGCGCAGTCGGGAAGTTTTGTGCCGGCAGGCGAAGCGAAAATCGGTGTGGTAGACAAAATTTTTTGCCGTGTGGGTGCCAGCGACAATCTTGCCAGGGGAGAATCGACTTTTCTGGTGGAAATGACTGAAACGGCGCGGATTCTGCGGAGTGCTACGGAAAAATCGTTTGTCATCATGGACGAAGTGGGCCGCGGAACAAGCACTGAAGACGGACTTTCCATCGCCAGGGCAGTGAGCGAATTTCTGCTGAACGCCTTAAAATGCCGCACGCTTTTTGCCACTCATTATCACGAACTTACGCGAATGGAACACAAGGCGCTGAAACTTCTGTGCATGGCGGTGACTGAAAACGGAAGCGACGTAGTTTTTCTGCGGAAAGTTGCGGAAGGTGCAAGCGAAAACAGTTACGGAATTCACGTGGCGCGGCTTGCAGGAATTCCTGACGAAGTGATTTCGCGCGCAACGGAAATTCTGGAAAAAATTCAGTCGGACGCATCGGAAAAACCGCTCATGGCAAAAATCGAAACGGAAGAAATTCCGCAGAAAGAAAAAAATCAGCCGTCACTTTTCAGCGAAGACGAACTGATTATGGACGAAATTCTTTCCTGCGACGTGGACAACACGACTCCGCTTCAGGCGCTGGAACTTCTTTCGCGATGGAAAAAAAATCTTTTAAAAAAATGAAAATTTTTTCGTAAAAAGCGTCAGAAAATTTTTTTTTTCGGAAATAATATTTGCATGAAGAAAAAAATTTCTTTTTATGATTTTTTGTGCGGCGTAAGGTTTCTGCTGAATCTGGCGTTCGGAAAATGTCAGTGCGAACGATGCGGAAATTCTGCGCCCCGTGGATTTTTGTGCAGAAATTGCAGGACTGCTCTGCTTTCCGTTCCGCGGAAAATTCTGAAAAAAAAACGGTGCGAAATCTGCGGACGGATTCTTTTAAGCGAAAAAAATTTGTGCTTTGAATGCCGCGAAAATCGTGTAATTTTTTCCGCCGATAAAATTTTTTCGATTCTGCCGTATCGTACCTGGCGAAAAAATTTGCTTTTTCAGTGGAAAATGAACGAAGAACGCTCGCTTTCGGTTTTTTTTGCCGAACTCTGCAAAATTGCCATGGACGAATTTTTCGGTGAAATTGCAGTCGTGCCGGTTCCGCCGCGAAAAGGAAAAATCCGCGAAAAAGGCTGGGATCAGATCGACGAAATTTGCAGGATTTTAAATGCGAAATTCGGCGTGAAAATTCTTCCGCTTTTGCAGAGAACGTCCTCCGCCGAACAGAAAAAATTGAATCGTCTGGAACGGCTGAACACGAAAGGTTCGTCTTACGTTTCCGCGAAAAATGCAGAATCCGTTTACGAAAAATCCGGTTCGCCCGCGGAAGTTCTGCTTCTGGACGATGTTTTGACGACAGGCGCCACGGTGGAAACATGTGCAGGCGTTTTGAAAAAAATCGGAGTGCCCCGGGTTCATGTTTTGACAATGTTTATAGTGGACTAAAAATATTTTATGAATTAAAATGGCGCTATCATTCAAAGGGACTTCAAATTTGCCACCACTAGTCGATAGGAGAAAAAAATGGCGGGTGAAAATACATCATATCAGTTGGTTACTTTTCAGCTTGGCGATGAATTGTATGGCGTGGACATTATGGACGTTAAGGAAATCGTAAAAATTCAAAACGTCCGGCCGATTCCTAATGCGCCTTTTTACGTGGAAGGAATCATCAATTTGAGGAGCGAAGTCATTCCGATTATCAATCTGCACAAACGATTTTACCTCAAAAAACTTAAAACCGACCCTGACAGTTTAATCGGCGACGATGAGGGCGGATTCATCATTCTGGACATTGAAGGCAACAAAATCGGAATCATAATCGACAGAATTGCGCGCGTAGTTCCCGTAGACACAAGCGAAATCAAACCGCCGCCACAGATGCTCAGCGGAATCGGTACGGAATACATTCACGGAGTCGTTCGTCAGGACGCAAATTATCTGATTATTCTGGACACCCGCAGACTTTTCAGCGCAAAAGAACTTCAAAAAATCCTCGATCCGAACGCAGAATAAAAAAATTTAAGAACTCCAAGGAATTGCAAAATGATTCATACTTACAGCCCTACAATCCGCCGGAAAGAAATGGAAGCCGTCCTTACCTGCATGGTGGACGAAAAAATCGGTCCCGGCGAAATGAATTTGCGGCTGGTGCAGACTGCAAAAGAACTGATTGGTTTTGACGGTGCAGTTGCATTGCGGAGTCCTGCCATTGCGCTGGAGTACATTTTCCGCGCCCTGGATTTGCAGAAAGGAAGCGGTGTGGTTTTAAGCGCACTTGCTCCCGCGTATCAGATTCTTACCGTGGAAAAATTCGGTTATGTTCCGCTGGTGGCTGATGTCTGCGAAGAAACCGGTCTGGTTACGGCTGAAAGTGTGGAAAAATGCGTAAAGGAAGGCGGTGCCCTCATTATTTTAACCGAATCCATGGGAATTCTGCCCGAAATAAAAACTTTTCTGGAATTCGGCGTGCCGGTTGTGGAAGACATTTCCCAGTCGGTTTTTGCCGAATTTCCCGCGGAAGAAAATTCTGCTGAATCCGCGTCCGCTGAAGAAAAAAACGCTGAAAAAAAATCTGCAAAAGCCGGAACTCTGGGCGTTTATTCGATTCTGGGCATGGAATCGCAGGACATCGTAACGGCAGGCGGCGGTGCACTTTTAATCGCTCCGTGCAGAAAAGAATGGACGGTTTTAAAGCATCTGGCGGAAGAAAGTTCATCCACGGACGTTCTTCCCGATATGAATGCGGCGCTGGCAATGGTGGAACTGAAAGAATTCGCGCGGAACGAAAAAACTCGTCAGGAACTTTTTGCGCTTTTTTCGCGTGCAGTAATGTCGGGCAGGCACAAAACTTACGTCCGTCAAAGTGAAGGCGGTTCCACAATTTTTTCTTTTCCGTTAGTGCTGAATTCAGGATTTAAAGACGTAAAAAATTACGCGCAGAAAAAAAATATCGAAATCCGGCAGGCTTACGAAAATTCGATTATTGCGCTCCGGCAGGAAGAACTCGCTCCACGATGCATTTGTGCCAATTCGCTTTTGCTCCGTTGTGCGCTTTTTCCGTTGTATCCGCGGCTTGGTCAGAAAGATGCCGCTCAAATCGTAAAAGTTCTGTCTTCTTTGCCATGAAATGCCTGATTGTTGCAAATTCTTTTAAAGACGATGCGGAAAATTTGTCAGGGGAAATTTCGTCGTTCCTAACCGAAAAAAACGTGCAGAATTCCGTGTTTCTGTACGACGGGCGGAAGGAATTTTTGCGTCGCGTAGATTTTTCCGGCTGCGATTTTGTCGTAACGCTGGGCGGAGACGGAACGGTTCTTTTTGCGTGCCGTGGATGCGCTCCGCTGGGAATTCCGGTTTTTCCGGTGAATCTGGGCGAATTCGGATTTTTGGCGACCGTGGCAAAAAATTTCTGGCGGACTGAACTGGACGATTATCTTTCGGGAAAAAGTTTCGTCAGCGAGCGTTGCCTTGTGCGTTGTGAAGTTGTGCGCGGCGGTGAAACGGTTTTTACTGACTGGGGCATGAACGACTGCGTAATTTCGAGCTGTCCGTCATCACACATCGTGAATTTGCAGGTGGCGTACAATCATGCGCTTCTGGGACCGTTTAAAACGAACGGAATAATCGTTTCCACGCCCACGGGTTCAACTGCTTATTCGGCGGCGGCAGGCGGACCCATCGTGGAACCGACGATTCAGTCCCTGGTGCTGACTCCCGTGAGTTCCTTCAGTCTTTCGGCGCGTCCGCTTGTCTTCGGAAAAAAAGGCGAAATCGTCATAACGGTAATGGAAAGCAGGGAAGGCGTTTCGCTTTCGTACGACGGTCAGATCGATTTTCCGCTGAAGGAAGGCGACGTTCTGATTCTGGATATTCCTGAATTCCGCGCGAGAATCATCAGTTCCACGCAGGAAAAATTTTTTGCCGCGCTGCAAAGCAAACTGAACTGGTCGGGAGGTCCGCGTGCTTGAAGAACTTGATGTAAAAAATTTCGCGTTAATCGATTCGTCCCATGTGGAATTTTCAAAAGGATTTACGGTTTTGAGCGGAGAAACCGGTGCGGGAAAATCAATTTTAATCGGAAGTCTGGCGTTTCTGCTGGGCGGAAAGGGCGGAACTGAACAGATTCGTACCGGATGCCACGAAGCGTCCGTTTCAGGAATTTTTTCGCTGGAATCAGAGGAAGCGTCTCAGTGGCTCGGCGAACACGGCATTGAATCCGAAGAAAACCGGATTTTGCTCCGTCGCGTCGTAAAGGAAACCGGAAAATCTTCTGCGTGGATCGGCGGAATTCCCGTTACCCGGAGCGACCTGGCGGATTTTTCTGCGTTTCTGGTGGACATTCACGGTCAGCACGAACAGCAGTCCCTCATGAAAATCTCGGATCACAGGCGTTATCTGGATATTTACGCAAATTTGACTGACGAAGTTTCGGCTTTTACGCAAATTTACGATTCCCTTGTGGAAAAAAGGCGTCGGCTGGAAAATTTAAAGGAATCCGCGGTGAATCGTGAAGAAAAAATCGAAATGCTGAATTTTGCCGTGACGGAAATTGAAAATGCAAAATTAAAACCGGGCGAAGACGAAGAATGCGAATCCGAAGAAAAAAAACTTTCGTCCTTTGAAAAAATTTACGGCGATCTGGAAAACGTCTGTGCGCTTTTTGACGGCGACGAAGCGGACGGAATCGTTTCTGCGCTGAAAAAAGTTTCGTCGTCTGCATCGAAAATTTCGGGCTTCGACAAAAATCTGGAAAATCTGGAAAACCGGCTGCAATCAAGTTTTTACGAAATCGATGACATTGCCGGCGAATTCCGCAGATACAAAAACGAATTTGTGTTCGACCCGGAGCGGCTGAATCAGGTTCAGGAGCGGCTGGAGCAGATTTCGCGGCTGAAAAAAAAATATTGCGGCGGACGAAACGGCACGATCGGCGAAATTCTTCTGTACGCGGAAAATGCAAAAAAACAGCTTGACGATCTGGGCGGCGAAAATTCGGACAGTCATGCGCTTGAGGAAGAAGTTTCTGCGCTGGAAAAAAAAGTTTACGTTGCGGCGAAAAATTTAAGCGTCCGTCGGAAAAATTCGGCGGAAAAAATGGCGGCTGAAATCGAAGGAATTCTGGCAAAACTCGGCATGAAATCCACGAAATTCAGCGTTTCCATAAAGGAAAAATCGGGCGACGGTTTTACGCAGAAATGCGGACCATTCGGAATTGACGACATTGAATTTTTAATCAGCGCGAATCCGGGTTCTCCCCTTTTACCCCTTGCAAAAATCGCGTCGGGCGGCGAATTAAGTCGCGTAATGCTTGCTTTAAAGACGATTCTTTCCGGGGCGGATCTGGCGGGCACGCTTGTTTTTGACGAAATCGACACGGGAATCGGCGGCGAAATTGCGGTGGCTGTGGGCGAACATCTGAAAAAACTTGCGCTAAAAAAGCAAATTCTTTGCATTACACATCTTGCGAGCATTGCGGTTTATGCCGATAATCAGATCAAGATACAAAAAGGTTTGGAAGGCGATTTGACTTCTACAAATGTGTTTTCGGTTTCTGGCGGGGAGCGGGTTAAAGAAATTGCGAGAATGCTTTCCGGCGACAGCGTTTCCCCTCAGTCTCTGGAGCATGCCTCTTTGTTGTTGAAAAAATTTGGAGGAGAAAATGGCGGTATCTGAAGCACAACGAAAAGAATTTTTTGAAAAAATCAAACCTGTCAAGCAGCAGATTGAAGAAGCGGTAAAAAAAGAAAAAGCGGATTCTGTTGCAGTTCGCGGAATGAAGGAAGGCGCTGAAGAACGAAAAATCGGGCTTTGCGAAGAAATGATTTTCCTTTCCACGCTGCAAATGAGCATCAACACGATTTCCATGGAAATGCTGGAAGTAAAAAACAACGACATTTTAAACGATGCGCGAAAAACCATTTATAAAGCCATAATTTATCTGGAAGAAGTCGTTTCTGCCACGGTGGATTGTCCTTTTTCCGACCTGGAACCGAAACTTGAAAAAATTGCAGATGTTCCCATCGAAAGGCGGCTGCACGTCATAAAAAAACTCGGACTTTCCATCGACATGCTGGTGGATGCATTCGGCGAAAATTCCAAATGGAAAGAATCGTTCGTAGAAATGCGCGGACGTCATGCGGTGGTAGCGAAAAATTTCATCGACATGAAAAAAGCGTCCAAAGATTATTTTGAGCATAATTCCGAAGTTTACGAAACGACGGTTACTTACATCCGGCTTGTGCGCGACCTGCTTGACAAATGCGCCACTTCCTATCGCGACCGTTACGAACTTGCTTCACGACGAATCGATGACATGAAAATGGCGATAAATCTTCTGATTGCAAACCGCAGAATTTCCATGGCATTGGGCGACGCTGACAGTTCCGAAGAAATCCGTAAAAAAGCGCTTGTCTGGAAAACAAAAATGGAAGCCGACACAAAATCCGGACGAGCAAAATGACGAAAGAATTTGCCCTGAAAATTTTTGAAGGATTTTCCATCGAACGCTGGAACGATTTGATCCGGCCGTTTGAAGTAATCGAAATGGACAAGCACGCGGAAAAAATCGTGGTGGCGTACATTCTGGCGAAATACGAAGAAAATCAGGGCAAAAAAATCGACTGGGACTGGCTTGTTTACGCGAGTCTTTTCGATTTGCTGCGGAAAATCAGGCTGTGCGACATAAAAAGTCCCGTGCAGACGCTGATAAAAAACGAATATCCGGGCGAATACGCAAAACTGAACGAATGGGTTTTCAGCCAGTACAGTCCGATTATTGACGACGCGGATTTGCTGGAACGATTTCACGATTATTTAAAAAATTTAAGCGGATTTTCTTCTGCAAAAAAAAATATGCCGCTGACGGTAAAAATTTTTCGTGCCGCACACAAATTTTCTACGCTGCGTGAACTGGAAATGATTTCGCCGGTAAACGAACGGGAGCGCCTTGAAAATATCCGCCGTGAACTTAACGCCGATTTGCAGGAATATCTGGATTTGCGCGGAATGCAGTTTCTGGTGACCAGACGGAAACCTTTCGATTTTTTAATGCGGATCGAACAGCTTCGTTTTCAGACGCGATGGAATCAGACGCCGCGGGTTCCCCATACTTCAGTGCTGGGTCATTGTTTTTTTGTGGCGATTCTGACGCTTCTTTTGTGTCGTGAATCCGGCGTAAAAATGTGTTCCAGACGAATTTACAACAATTTTTTTTCGGGGCTTTTTCACGATCTGCCTGAAAGCGTAACACGTGATATAATTTCACCCGTAAAACGCGCCACCGACGGACTTCCTGCAATCGTAAAGGACATTGAAGACAAAATCGTAACGGAAGAACTTGTGCCGCTTATGGACGATTTTTATCGCGACGAAATTCTTTATTTTACCAGCGACGAATTTTCCAACCGTTATTCCGCGGAAAAAAAATCAGTCCGCGTTTCCTTTGACGAGCTGAATCAGTTTTACAACAGGGACGAATTCAGCCCCACGGACGGACGGCTTGTGCGTGTAGCGGATCATTTTTCGGCATTGCTTGAAGCGCAGCTTTCCATCCGCCACGGAATCACCAGTTCCCAGCTGGAAGAAGGCCGCGAAAATCTGCTGAAAATTTACGAAAGCGGCGAAATCATCAACGGAATCGACGTAAAAAAACTTTTTTCACAATTTTAATTTTATCAGCGTAAAAAAATTCAGTGCAAAAAAACGACGCAAAAATTTCGTAGGAAAATTTCAGTGCAAAAAAACGACGTAGGATTTCCGCGGAAAAAAAATCAGTCCGCGTTTCCTTTGACGAGCTGAATCAGTTTTAC
>CAZACA010000046.1:0-13186 GCA_964483515.1 uncultured Treponema sp. | reverse complement strand
TACGCCTGCGTCGTGAAAGTTTCGCTAAGGGAAAACAAATTCAAGTTTCTGATTGCGGGAAGTCGTGCGGCAAAAGCGTTTGAAGAAGAAGGGGACAACTGTACGGCAGGCATAAAAAAAATGCTTAATTCGCTGGTTTCCTTTCCGTTCAGAAAAGACGTAGAAGCGTTTTTAGATTTTTCTACGTTGGAAGCGCGGCTTTCAGGCAAAAAATTCATCAATCTGGAATACGTTCGCAGTGACGGTTCCTGGTCAATCCTTTCTTTCATTCCCTACGAAACTGACGAAAGCGGTTCTCTCCGTACCGTTCTTTTTACTGCACAGGACGAATTTAAAGACAACGAAAGGCATCAGATCAGCCAGAATTCCATGAAAGTTCAGGAAGACATTGCCTTTGCACTCAGCACCAAATACATTTCGATTTATCACGTGAATCTGGACAAGGACATTTTTTCCATTCAGCAGATTACGGCAGGACTCCGCACGGAAGTTTCAAATTTCGTAAAGCAGCCGCAGACTTTTTCGGGCGCCATCGAAAGTTACATAAAACTTTTTGTTTCTCCCGACGACCAGGATTTTTTACGGCAGACTTTTGAACGCGACAACATTCTGAAACGATTCCGCAACGAACCGAATTTTTCCGTCCGCTACAAAGTCAAGCCGAATCCCCAGCATCAGACGTATTTTGAAATTTATTTTGTGGACACGTCGAAAAATCGCAACGAACATCTCATGGTAATTTCCTGGCGATGCGTGGACGACCTGATGGTAAAGGAAATTGCGTATCAGAAAATCCTCAAGATGACGCTGGACAACACGAACAAAACGTACAAGGAAATTCTGAATTTGCAGAGTTCGGGAATCGTGGCGTATTATGCGAATTCCAAAAAAATCATCATCATCAACGAAGCGGCGTACAAAATTCTTGGCACGGAACGAATCGAAAATCTGGAAGAAGATTTTTACAAACTCATAAAGCAGTGGAAAATCGAAGACCCCAAAAAACTTTTTTGCATTCTGAAAAATCTTAAACTCGATCAGAAACCGTTTCAGTTTGAATTCACGCTGATGAACAACAAGGCGCAGAAAACGAACATCATTGCCCACGCGAAAAAAATCATTCTGGACGGCGACAGGGAAGAAGTCGTTCTCATAACGCTTACGGACATCACTGAAAAAATAAAATTGCAGGAGCATTTGCAGTTCCTGAGCGAAACCGATTCCCTTACGCAGATTCCGAACCGGAGTTACGGCGAGCAGCAGATTCGCGAAATCATCGAAAAAAAGGAAGAAGGCGCGTTCTGTCTTCTGGACGTGGACAAATTCAAATTCATCAACGACACTTTCGGGCACATTGCAGGCGATACCGTTTTAAAAACCGTTGCTTCCACGCTGAAAAATTCTTTCCGCAAAAAAGACATCGTGTTCCGTCTGGGCGGCGACGAATTCGGCGTTTTTCTGCGCGACATTAAAAACGAATCCGAAGCAAAAAAAGTTGTGGGCGTTTTCAAGTCGGAAATGAAAAAATTCGATTTTTATTTTACGCGGAGTGTCAGCGTAACCCTCAGCATCGGCGTAACTTTGTGCGACTACAGCAGCGACGATGAATCATTCGATACGATTTACGTCCGTGCCGACAGCGCCATGTACAAATCCAAAAAAGACAACAGCGACGTAAAATTCTATCACAACGAACTGGTGGGCAATCTTTAGTCGATGTAACGATTGACATTACAACAAAAATAATTTATCTTTGCGCTGTAACGATTCTGATTACAACAATTTTTTTTCGGAGCGTAAAGATGAAAATTTTTCCTGAACAGAATTCCGGTGAATCCGCGGAACAGCACAAACGCCTTTTGTTTTTAGTCGAAAATCTTCTGCGCGAAAATCCGTCGTACAGAAAAGTAAAAATTCCTGCCGATGACGATTCGCTTTTTAAACTTTTCCGCAGCCTTGTAAACGTGCGCGAACCGGAATCCGCCGGCGAAGAATTTTTAAAAATTCAGGACGAATTTTTACGCGAAGAAATCCGCAGGAAAAAAATCACGCATCTGGACGAAATTCCGCAGATTGAAAAAAATATTTTTTTGTGGAAAGGCGACATCACTACGCTGGAATGCGACGCAATCGTGAACGCGGCAAATTCAAAACTTCTGGGCTGCTTTTCTCCGTGTCACGCATGCATCGACAACGCAATTCATACTTTCGCGGGAATTCAGCTGCGCAGGGAATGCAGCGAAATCATGCAGAAACAGATGCACGACGAAGAAACCGGCGGCGCGAAAATTACAAAAGCGTATAATCTTCCCAGCAAATTTGTGATTCATACCGTGGGGCCCGTTGTTTCCGGGGAACTTACGCAGAAGCATCGGGAACTTCTGGCGAGCTGCTACAAAAAATCGCTGGAACTGGCGAAAAAAAATTCGGCGGAATCCATTGCGTTCTGCTGCATTTCTACGGGCGTTTTCCGTTTTCCGCGGAAAGAAGCATCTGAAATTGCAGTAAAAACCGTGCGCGAATTTCTCATGCACGACGAAATCAGGGTAATTTTTAACGTTTTCAATCAGGAGGATTTCGATGAATACAAAAAAATTCTCGGCTGAAATTTCGGTTTTAAGGCGGAAATTTGACGAAGCGGATGCGGTTCTTGTGGGCGCGGGTGCGGGGCTTTCCACTTCGGCAGGACTGACGTATTCGGGCGAACGGTTTGAAAAGAATTTCGGCGATTTTCGTGAAAAATACGGAATCCGCGATATGTATTCAGGCGGATTTTTTCCGTTCAAGACCATGGAAGAATTCTGGGCGTGGTGGAGCAGGCAGATTTATTGCAATCGTTATGAATCCGCGGAAAATGAAACGTATAAAAATTTGCTTCGCGCTGTGGGCAGAAAAAATTATTTTGTCATTACTACCAACGTAGACCATCAGTTTCAGAAAGCATCGTTCGACAAAAAACGGCTTTTTTACACTCAGGGCGACTACGGACTTTTTCAGTGCTCAAAACCATGCTGCCAGAAAACTTACGACAACCGCGAATCCGTGGAAAAAATGATTCATCAGCAGAAAGACATGAAAATTCCTTCTGAACTCATTCCGCGTTGTCCTGTCTGCGGCGCACTCATGAGCATGAATTTGCGGAGCGACGACACTTTCGTTCAGGACGAAGGCTGGTACGAAGCGCAGAACCGTTACGCTGAATTTCTGGACGAAAACGAAGGCAAAAAAATCGTGCTTCTGGAACTGGGCGTGGGCATGAACACTCCGGGCATAATAAAGTATCCGTTCTGGCGGATGACGCAAAAAAATCCGCGGGCATTTTACGTCTGCATCAACAGAGGCGAATCGTTTTGTCCCGGCGAAATAAAAAATCGTTCACTTTGCGTTGACGGCGACATTGCAGAATTTCTTGCGGAATTTCTGGGCTGAAATTTTGCGTTCGTTGCTAAAATTTTTTCCGCCCGTTATAATCGTGAAAATTTTCCGGAGGCTGAAATGAAAATCGAACCGAAATTTTACGCAAAAAATAACCGTCTTTTTTTTCTGGACGGAACTCAGGCTGACGTTGCAAAAAAAATCGACGTGGAAAACGACCTGCAAAAATTTAATTCCGCAGAAGAACATCAGATTTTCCGCGTGAAAATAAAATGGAATCAGGTGGGTTCAGACGAAAATTACGACGAAGAATTTCTGGCGAAACTCAGGGACGCGCTTAAATCGCTGGAAGAAAAAAACGCATTTGCTTTCATTGCGCCGGATTCAGGACAGAAAAATTTGTCTGCCGTGCAGCGCGAAGATTTTACTGCAAGTTTCAGGCATTGCGCACGACGGATAAAAGACTGCTTCAACGTAATCGGTTTTGAAATTCCGCGGGACGCCGATGCTGAATTTTTCGTGCAGCAGCTTTCAGAAAAACACGCGCAGTACATTTTTTTCAGTTCCGACAAAAATTTAATTTCTGTCAACGAAGCCATTGTGGAATCCGACTGAAAATGTATTCTACCGCAAAATAATGCATTGTTTGCGAAATTTTCTTAAGAATTCCGCTTGAACATTTTTTTGTTTTTTGTCAGAATGGCGACCGTAAAAGTTTTCATAGGAGAAAATCATGGATTTTGAACGCGATAACTTTATCAAAATGGTTTCCGGTACGGTTGCATTCAGCCTTTTTTTCCTGGCGATTTGTGTTTTTACCCTCTTAGTTGTTCCTTCAGAAAAAAAAGCACAGGAAATGGAAACGATTGGTCAGGCGGAAAAAATTGAACGGACTGAAAAAACTGCCGTTAATTATGAAACGCTTTTCGACGAAGAGTATCCTGAACTCGTTATCGGCGAAACTAAAAAAGAAGATGCCGGTCTGGTTTTTTACCGTCAGCCTCAGAGTCGTGCAGCGGTGGAATGGTACTACTCCCGCGTGGTGAACAGCCGCGAAATTGCTCAGGCGATTCTGAATGCGGCGGATGAAAACAACATTCCTCTTGCCCTTGCATTTGCCCTGGCGCACACTGAAAGCAATTTTAAAACTACGGCGCTCCACAAAAATACGAACGGAAGCATTGACCGCGGACTTTTCCAGCTGAATAACGAAAGTTTTCCGCGTCTGGAAGAATCGGATTTTTACGATCCGAAAATTTCGGCGAAATACGGTCTGGCGCATTTGAAATTCTGCCTTTCTTCAGCAGGAAACGAAATTGCAGCCCTTGCCATGTACAACGCCGGTGCGAACAAAGTGCGAAAAAATAACACTCCGCAGATTACGCTGGACTACATTTCGCGGATTCAGAATTATCGCAAGGAACTGGAAGATAATTTTGCGGTGGAAGTTCTGGCACTCTACAGCGAACCTGAAGTGAATCGCCTGGTTGCCAAAAAATTCTGAAAAAACTGAACTTTTTTTAAGGACGTCTTTCGGGGCGTCTTTTTTTATTTTAAAAACTTGTTTTTTGACGCGGATTTGATTATTTTGTTGGCTATGACGGATTTTCAGATTAAAGCGAAAAATTTTTTTAAAAAACCTGCCAGCGTCCTGGGAATTTTAGCGGCGATTTTTTTACTCTGGGCGGCGGGTTCGTGTTTTTTTGTCGTTGATCAGGCGGAACAGGCGGTGGTAACCCGATTCGGAAAATATTACGCGACTTTTGGCCCCGGTCTGCAATTCAAGGCGCCGTTCGGAATCGACAGAAAATTCATCGTGCCGGGAAATAAAGTCGTGCAGACGGAACAGTTCGGCTTTAAAACGATTAAAAGCGGTTCCGCGAATCAATATTTAAATAACATCGTAAAGGAATCCACCATGCTTACGGGCGATTTGAACATCGTGGACGTGGAATGGATAATTCAGTACAGAATCACCGATCCGCGTGCGTGGCTTTTTACCGTGCAGGAACGCGACCAGACAATCCGCGACATCAGCCGTTCCGTAATCAATACGCTTGTGGGCGACCGCGCAATTCTGGACGTAATGGGCAGCGAACGGAGCAACATCGAAAATCTTGCAGTTTCCATGATGAACGAACAGTTTTCGCAGCTGGGCATGGGAATCAACGTTTTTGCGGTGAAACTTCAGAACATCGTGCCGCCTCAGGGAGTTCAGTCTGCATTCGAGGACGTAAACAAGGCAATTCAGGACATGAACCGCTTCATCAACGAAGGCAAGGAAAGTTACAATTCGGAAATTCCAAAGGCGAAAGGTGAAGCGGACAGAAAAATTCAGGTGGCGGAAGGATACGCTGCGGAAAGGGTGAACAAGGCAAAAGGCGACGTGGCACGATTTAATTCAGTTTACGACGAATACAGAAAAGCACCGGCAGTTACCCGCGAACGGCTTTATCTCGAAGCCATGGAAGAAATTTTTGAAATTCAGTCTGCGGAAAAAAAGACGACGCTTGTCGACGGAAATTTGCAGAACGTAATTCCGTTCAAAAACATCGGAGGAAAAAATGACTAAAAACGCAAAAATCCGCGGCGGAATTCTGACGGCAGTTTTAGTAATCGTAATTTTTTTTGCGGCAGGTCCGTTTTTTATCGTAAACGAAGGCGAACAGGCGGTGGTAACGCGATTCGGGCAGATAATAAAATCATGCACTTCCGCGGGGCTTTATTTCAAGTCGCCGTTTCTGGACGTAGTAACGCTTTATCCCACGAAAATTCTGTCGCTTGAAGGTGACCAGGCGCGAATTCCCACAAAAGAAAATCAGTTTATCGTGGTGGACACTACAAGCCGATGGAAAATTTCCGATCCGGTGCTTTTTTATCAGTCGTTTAAAACTCTGGACGCGGCATACAACAAATTGAGCGACGTAATCGATTCGTCAACGCGGACAATCATCACGCGGAACCGTCTGAGCGAAATCGTCAGGAGCAGCAACATCATCAACGACGAAAAGCACGACACGGATTCAGCGCAGATTGCAGGCATCGAAGGGGAAGATTCGGCGGAAATCGAAGCGCTCGTAAACGTCAGCAGCAGCAACGAAAGCGTTTCAAAAGGACGCAGCGCACTTTGTCAGGAAATGGCAGCAGAAGCGCGGAAAATGGTGGGCGAATACGGCATCGAACTCATTGACATCGTTCCGCGGCAAATAAAATATTCCGACGAACTCACTGAAAGCGTCTACAACCGCATGATAAAGGAGCGGAATCAGGTGGCACAGGCGTATCGTTCCCTGGGCGAAGGCAAAAAATCCGAATGGCTCGGCAAACTCGAAAACGAAAAGCGCACAATCGAATCGGAAGCGTACAGAAAAAGCGAAGAAATCAAGGGAAAGGCGGACGCAGACGCAGCGGCAATTTACGCAGAATCCTATACAAAAGACGCGCGGTTTTACGAATTCTGGAAAAGCATGGAATCGTACAAAAATTCCGCGAAAAATTTCGACGCAACTTTCAGCACGAACATGGATTATTTTAAATATCTGTACGGTCCCGACGGAAAGCGATGATGGACGATTTGATTTTTTTCCGCGACGAAAAATTTTTTTTTGACACGAAAATTTCCGAAAGCGATTTTGTAAAGGCGCGTTTTGCCGAAAAAATTCGCGAAAACGGCGTTCTGGCTGAATTTTCTGACGGCGCGTGGAATTTTTTGCCGTACCATTTCGATTTTACGGTTTCCGCGAAAGATGCAGCGGGCAGCGGCGACACGATTTTTTTGTGCGGCGACGGTTTTGCGGGCGAAACTTTCTGCAAGATTCTGAAAAATTCAGCGGACGAAGCGAAAATTTCTGCGGCGGATAAAATTTTTTCTGCAATGGACGAAGCGACGGAAAAAAATCTGTGCGTGGACGGAATCGGCGCGGGGGGAATTTTTTTGTCGGCGGATTTTTGCAGAATTCTTTTTTTGCCGAAAATTTTTGTCGTGGCGGCGGCGGCGAATCTTTCAGCAGCGGATTCCGCGGAATTTCAGGGATTTTTCGTGAATTCAGCGCTTACAAAAAAACAGAACGTACGTTATTTTCAGGCGGTGACGGTTTACAGAATTTTGTCCGGCGAATTTCCTTTTGCGGCGGAAAACGAATCCGTGCGGAATGACGATTTGCGCGACGGAAATTTTATTCCGCTGAAATTTCTTGTTGCGGCGGATGAAAAAATTTCTGAATTTTGCGATGCGGCGTTCTGCAGGAAAGATTGCGAATTTCCGCGGAAAGAATTTCGTGCGTACAAAAAAACGGAAATTTCTTCCGCAGAAAAATTAAAAATTCAGCGTGAAAAAGAAAAATTTCTTTGCAGGAAAAAAAAATCCGTGGAAAAAAAACGGTGGTTCCGCGGAAAATCCGTTGCGATAAAAATTTTTGCGGCGGCGGCGGCGATTTTTGCGATTGTTTTCGTTTCGCTTTACAGAAGTTCCATGGAAAAACGCACCACGAAAGGGCTGACGTCGTTTGAAACGGTGGAAATGTTTTTCAGTGCGGTGAACACGCTGGACGCTGATTCGGCACGGAATTGTTCGGGGAAAAAATTATCGCGGATTGTGGACAGAATCAGCAACACGTTCGTTTCGTGCAAGGCGAGGTCGGTTTATGAGCCGCTTCTGGAAACTGTTCCGCCCGCAGTTTATTTTACGAAAAAAATCGCGAATAACAACATTTATGGTTTAGCGCAGTTTTTTATCGACGGAATTCAGGGCGATTTATTTTTTGAAGGACCGCGGAAAAATTCCAGACCGGACGAACTGATTCAGGAAAACGGCGGAAAAATTTCGGATGGCGACGAAAAAATTTATTCCGTGGAATTTTTTATTCTGGATTCATCGGGGGAGGACGCGCTGAACGTTACGAAGCAGACGCAGAAAATCCGCGTGAAATACGAAAAAAATCGCTGGATTGTGGACGACGCGGAAATTCAGATGGAAAACCGTTTCATGCGTTATTCGGAATTTCAGAAAAAATGGGCTGAAAATTTTGATTACGCGGAAATTTCGGCGGAATTCGATTTTCTTCCCACGGAAAGCGAAATTCTTCAGGCGGAAAAATATTCGGCGCGGAAAGATATTTTGCAAAATGTACAAAATTGAATTCCGTGCAAATTTGTTGCGCAAATAAATTGATTTTATTTTTTTTTACCTGTATTATTGCGTCAACGCGCGTTCCGAATTTCAGTTTTCAAAAATTTCTTCAAGGATTGCGCAAAATCACAACATTTTTACCGAGGTTTTTATGTCAAAAGTTGCCTACAACATTGAAAAACAGCACGCAAAGGGAAAATTGCACGCCATTGAACGCATAAATGCACTTTGCGATAAAGACAGTTTTTACGAAATTTATTCAGCGGCGCGTCATACCTGCACAAGTTTCGGCATGGAATCGAAAGAAATTCCTTACGACGGCGTAATCACGGGATTCGGAAAAATCAACGGAAAAAAAGTTGCAGTTTATGCGCAGGATTTTACGGTTCAGGGCGGTTCGCTGGGAAAAGTTCACGGGCAGAAAATTGCGGAATTGATTGACAAGGCGATTCAGGCGAAATGTCCGGTTATCGGCGTGAACGATTCGGGCGGGGCGCGGATTCAGGAAGGCGTGGATGCTTTGTGCGGATACGGCGATTTGTTCTATCAGAATGTGCGTGCATCCGGTGCAGTTCCGCAGATTTCGATTATTGTCGGACCGTGTGCTGGCGGCGCGGTTTATTCACCCGGAATAACGGATTTTATTTTTACCGTGGATTCCATCAGCCAGATGTTCATCACCGGACCGAAAGTCGTAAAAAGCGTTCTTTCCATGGATATTTCCGCGGAAGATTTGGGCGGCGCATCGATTCATTCGTCCAAAAGCGGCGTGGCTCATTTCAGAAGTGCATCGGAAAACGAATGTTATGAAACGGTTCGCAAACTTCTGGATTACATTCCGCATTACTACGGCGAAAAAATCGTTGCTGACGCGAAAATAAAATTCGACGAAAAGAAAAAAGCAAAAAAAATCGCGGAAGTTTTGCCGGAAGAAAGCAAAAAAGGCTACGACATCCGCGAAGTTGTGGACTGCGTAACTGACGACGATTCGTTTTTTGAAGTGATGAAAGAATTTGCACCGATGGCAGTGGTAGGTTTCGCGAAAATTGAAGGAAAATCGGTGGGAATTGTGGCGAACAATCCGTCGGTCTGGGGCGGACTTTTGAATTGCGACGCTTCGGATAAAATTGCGCGGTTCGTTCGTTATTGCGATTCCTACGAAATTCCGCTTGTTACTTTTGTGGACGTTCCTGGATTTTTGCCGGGTCCTGACGAAGAGCAGAAAGGCATAATCAGGCATGGTGCAAAAGTAATTTACGCGTACAGTGAAGCGACTGTGCCGAAAGTTACGGTCATTACGCGAAAAGCATACGGCGGTGCTTACATTGCCATGTGTTCAAAACATTTGGGTGCGGATTTTGTCTATGCGTGGCCCAAATCAGAAATTGCAGTAATGGGTGCGGAAGGTGCGCTGGGAATTCTTTATGCGAAGGAAATGAAAGATCCGTCGCAGGCAGCTTTGGTGGCACAAAAATCTCAGGAGTACAAGGAAACGATTATGACGCCGACGATTGCAGCACAGCGCGACTACATCAGCGAAATAATCGAGCCGGAAGAAACGCGAAATCGTGTGGCAAGAAGTCTGGAATTCCTTTCGCAAAAGGAACAGCACGTTGCTCCGGCAAAAAAACACGGAAACATTCCGCTTTAATTTGTAATTAACGCCGTTCGTTTTGAGCGAGGGCAAAATTCGTTCGGCGGAAAAAATTTATGGGAGAGCAGAATATGGCATTTGAAGAAAAACATATTCGTCGCCATTTGCATCAGCCCTACGGATTTGTGTTTTTCATGGTGCTTTTGGGCGTTCTGGTGAATCTCGATTACTGCAACGTAATCAAGTTTCCGCTTCCAAATTGGCTTTATAAACAGCTTTGTATTTTTGCCGCTCCGAAAACAGTCGATTTTGGAAGAATCGTTTGGGCGTGCATTTTTGCAGTTTTCATTGTTCCTGTGATTTGCGCTGCGATTTTGACGCTGATTTCTTTTTTGATTTTTTACGTCAATCAGAAACGAAAAAACGCGCACGAAAAACTGAAGCAAATTTGCAAGGAATTCTGGGAAAAAACAAAAGGACGCTTTGCCGAAAAATAACGAATCGGATTTCGCTTTCCGCGGAAAATTCGGCAAAAAAAGCAGGCACCTGATTCGTAAAATTCGCCGTGCGTTGTAACCAATGTCCGGCGGAATTATTTTGTTTTGAGACGGGAAAGAGGAATTTTGAACTGAATTTTTGAACTGAAGCTTTATTTGCAAAAAAAAAGTATGAGGTTTTTTATGAAAAAAAAAGTTTCGGTTCGATTCATTTTCGTGTTGGTTAGCGTGCTGCTTTCCATGGTTGTTACCACACTCATGGGCACAATGGGCATGATTTTCGTAAGAAAAATCGCAAAGGTTGCCGACCGCGATTACGAAGACGCTATGAATTCCGGTTATCGTCTTGAAATTAAAAGTCAGGTGCAGTCCGTGCTTTCGGTTATCCAGGAGGAATACGACGATTTCCTCGCAGGAAAAATTTCGGAAGAAGACGCAAAATTCAGCGCAAAGGAAAAAGTCCGCGTCATGAGGTACCGCGACGATTCATCAGGCTACTTCTGGATTGACGACCGCGACTACAATCTCGTCATGCACCCGATTCTCGTAAGCAAGGAAGGAACGAATCGATACGATTTGACTGATTCCGACGGCGTAAAAATCATTCAGAGCATTTACAAATCTTGCAGCGAAGGCGGCGGATTCAACCGTTTTCTGTTCACCAAATCTGACGGCGTAACCGTTGCACCAAAACTCGCGTATTCAGGATTTTTTCAGCCGTGGGGATGGATGATTTCCACAGGCAATTATTTCGACGACATAGAAAAAGAAATTTCCGCGAAAGAAGACGAAATCGCCAAAATAACAAACGAAATTATAACTATGCTGGGCGTAATTACGGTTTTGAGCCTGATTCTGGCAGGACTGGGCGCGGGAATTGCCGTACAAAAAATCGTAATAAAACCGCTGAACGTGGTAAACAATTCGCTGAAATCCATTGCAAGCGGAAACGCGGATTTAACGAAGCGGCTTGAAGAATCGCACTTGCAGGAATTCAATTCCATTTCGGAAGGATTCAACGGATTTTCGTCAAAACTGCGGGAAATCGTCAGCGAAATAAAAACTTCCAAAAACGAACTTTCTTCCGCGGGCACGGATTTAAAGGATTCTTCGGAGGAAGCGGCATCGTCGGTTACGCAGATTCTGGGCAACATCGAAAGCGTGGGACTGCAAATTTCGCAGGAGTCGGATTCGGTTTCGGAAACGGCGGATGCCATCTGCGGAATTTCGTCAAACATCACGCAGCTGAAGCAGACCATCGAAAAGCAGTCAAACGGCGTAACTGAAGCGTCTTCCGCGGTGGAACAGATGATCGGCAACATCAATTCGGTGAATTCGTCGGTGGAAAAAATGGTTTTGAGTTTCGATTCGCTTACAAACGACATAAATTCGGGAATCAAGCAGCAGGACAAAGTGAACCGTCAGATTTCGCAAATCGTTCAGCAGTCGCAGATGCTTCATGAGGCGAACAGCGTAATTGCGTCCATTGCGGAACAGACGAATCTTCTGGCGATGAATGCAGCAATCGAAGCGGCGCACGCAGGTGAAGCAGGAAAAGGTTTCAGCGTTGTAGCCGATGAAATTCGCAAACTTTCGGAAACTTCATCGAGTCAGTCAAACGTAATCGGACGGCAGCTGGACAATATCCGCGAATCCATCGACGGTTGCGTAAAACTCAGCGAAGATTCAAACGTCATGTTTAATTCGGTGGCGTCGGAACTGGGCAACACGGAACAGCTCGTTCATCAGATTAAGGAAGCCATGGAAGAACAGACGCTCGGTTCAACGCAAATCAACGAATCTCTCCGCACGATGATAAACGTAACGCAGGATGTCCGCAGCGCTTCGGAAGACATGACGCAGATGAGCCACAAAATCCTGAAGGACGTGGAAACGCTGAAAAAATCCATGGAAGTGGTAAAAAGCAGCATGGACGAAATGACCAGCGGCGCGGAAAGCATCAACAGGACCGCGAAAGATTTGCCCGTCGTAACTGACAAAATTCAGGTGAACATCGACGAAATCGGCAGCCAGATCGATAAGTTCACGGTTTAAACGGAAAATTTTGAGTTGACGCAGAGTGCTATTTTTGCTAAACTGCGTCCACTCGCCAACTTAGCTCACCTGGTAGAGCAGCTCACTCGTAACGAGCAGGTACTCGGTTCAAGTCCGGGAGTTGGCTGAAAGAACCAAAACCTTGTGTAAAAAGCGCAAGGTTTTTTTGTTTTTAAACGATTTTTTTCTGAACCGAGTAGCGGAGCAATCCGCCGACCAGGAGGGAGGAAAAGGAGGCACGGATGCCGACGGAAGGATTGCGGAGACGCCCGGAGAGAGGGAGCAGGAGGCGAACGAACGGCGGGCCGGTTCAAGTCCGGGAGTTGGCTGAAAGAACCAAAACCTTGTGTAAAAAGCGCAAGGTTTTTTTGTTTTTAAACGATTTTTTTCTGAACCGAGTAGCGGAGCAATCCGCCGACCAATTTTTCAGTGCACGCAAAACTTTTTCAGGCGGATTTCTATTCAAATTTTTCGCGGCAGACTTTTTCGATTTCTTCAGTGACGCGCAGAATCAGTTCGTCCTTCAGCGATTCGCCG
>CAZACA010000045.1:0-13461 GCA_964483515.1 uncultured Treponema sp. | reverse complement strand
CATGACGCCAAAAAATCTGCCCACAACCCACGGCGGAGTTTTTTTTGACACGGAAAAATCCTGGAAGGAATATTGCGGGAAAATCGCGCAAACCGTTCATTCGTAAAACTTTTCCTCAAGACCGTCCGTTTTTGTTCCGAAAATATCCGCGAGAGGAAATAAAATGGCTGTAAACGGAATTTCAGGAAGTGCAATTACGGGGACGCTGGGCGACGCAAACGCCGTATCTGAAGCGACCGCAATGCAGGAGGACGCGAAAAAATTTTCGTCGCTGGTAAAGGAAATGCAGAAAAAGACTGCACTTTCTCTGGCGGAAGGCAAAAATCCGTCCGAAACGGGAATTTCTTCCGGCCAGATTTCCAGAAATCACAGGCTTAACGGCGACTACACTCAGGGATTTTACGGCGCATTCACGTCAGAAAGCGACAAAACCGCACGTCCCCGGGGATTCGCCGGTTCGTCAAGGACAAAAGACGGAAAAACGCCTGTCATCGATAAAACGAGCGACCTTTATGCACAATCGCTGGAACTGGAAAATTACATGGTCAAAACGATGCTTTCTTCCATGCGGCAGACGATTCAGCACGAAAGCCTTGCGGGAAAGGACAACGAATACGCGCGGAAAATGTACGACGACATGATGTACGACAACGTGGCGGAATCAATTACAAAAAATGCTTCCCTTGGTCTGGCGGACGAAATTTACATCGAACTGTCGGGTCAGCGATAAAGCAGAAAAATCATAGAACCTTTTTTTTAAGTCAGGAATTCTTCCGGAAATTTTTCGGTTGAATTCCTTTTTTTTGTTTAAGCAATCAGCGCGTTCTGCCGAAAATCTAACGGAGAAAATCTTTTTTTAAGGAAAGGTTATGGCAGAAGACAGAGAAATCGAATTGATCAGCGTGCTGAACGAACAGGAACGAATTTTGGATTCAATGCTGCAGGAGCAGGACAAAGTGCACGAATGCGTCGTAAAGCGGAGCTGGGAAGGACTGGAGCAGTTTGTCATGAACATAAATGAACTGGGCGGCGAATTTTCAAAAGTCGATTCGTTCAGGGAAAAAATCGCGGAAGTTTCGGACGACATTTATTTTCAGCCTGAAGTACGGGACGTTTTTTTGCGCGTAAAGACGAAACTTTCCAGAAGCAAAATCGAAAACGAAGCGCTGGCAAAATACGTCAGTGCGACGAAAAAATTCATCAGCGAAGTAATGGACGAATGCGCTTCACAGCAGCACAACGACATTTATTCGCCCAACGGAACGTTCAAAAAAAATTATGCACAGAGCGTCGTGGTGAACCGCAGCATCTGATTTTGCGGAAATCCGGCGGAAAAGTTTGCGTTGCAGACTGAAAAAAGTTGGTTCCACGTGAACGACGAAAAGGCAGACGAAAAAAGGTTTTAGGGAGAAAAAAATGGCGAGTTCTTTTGCAGGCATCGAAATCGGAAAAAGAAGTCTTATGGCGCATTCCACGCAGATTCAGACGGCGGGACACAATATTTCCAACGCAGACACGGAAGGATACAGCCGTCAGCGCGTAACGGTAAAATCTTTCGATCCCATTTACAGGCCGGATCTGGAGCGCGCCATGGTTCCGGGACAAATCGGACAGGGAACTGACGTTGAAAGCATCAGCCGGATTCGCGACGAACTTCTGGAAGGAAGAATCGTGGAGCAGGCAAACGTAGAATCCTACTGGGAAACGCGGGACAAATATTATTCCATGATTGAATCCGTCTACAACGAACCGAACGACGTTTCAGTCCGCTCGAACATGGACAAATTCTGGCAGGGATGGGAAGAACTTTCCATGTATCCCGACAGCGATGCAGCCCGTCAGGCAGTCGTAGTCCGCGGTCAGAGTCTGACGAATTCCATCAGGCAGCAGTACAAAAGCCTCCGCGGAATCGGTGACCAGATTAACGGCGACATTGAAGCGGTAGTAAAGCAGGTGAACGACCTTTCCCGGCAGATTGCAGCGGTAAACGGCGAAATCGTGCGGAGCAAGGGACTGGGCGACAATCCCAACGACCTTATGGACAGGCGCGACCTTCTCGTAGGAAAACTTTCGGAACTCATCAACGTAACGGTTACCCGGAGCGACCCCGACGAATTCATGGTTCACACCGACGGACAGATTATCGTTCAGGGAAGCCTTGCGCGGCAGATTGAAACGCAGGGACAGCTCGACAACAACGGCTACGGAAAACTCGTCTGGACTGATACGAAAGTTGACGCTTATTTTCGCGGCGGAACTCTTGGTGCGCTGGTAGAACTCCGGGACAAGGACATCCGCTCGGAAATTCAGTCGCTGGACACGATGACGGTGAATTTCGCGGATCTGGTAAACGAAGTGCACAGAAATTCCGTGGGAAAAAACAATACCACAGGGCTGGATTTTTTCGTTCAGCATTATTTCGTGGAAAATACGAACGGAAATTACGACAGGAACGGCGACGGTGAAGAAGACACTTCGTACATTTTCAGAATTTCGGGCACGAACGCACTTAAGGCACAGGAACAGATCGGACTTTCGGGAATCATGACGCTTAACGGCGCGGCCCAGAACGTTCAGGTGGAATATTTCGCGACGGATACGGTGGAAGACGTGGTGAACCGGATTAACGATTCAAACGGCGAAGTAAAGGCGTATCTTGACCGAAGCAACCGGCTTGTTTTAAAGGCAGCTCCGTCGGCTGATTCCGCGAATCCTGATTTTGTCATAAGGCACGTGGAAGATTCGGGACTTTTCCTGGCAGGATATGCAGGAATTCTTTCGGGAAGCGGCGAAGAAAACGCATACGATTTCAATCAGCGGGATGCAGTTGCTTCACTTTCTTCCGGCGATTTTGCAGTCGCTCCGTTGATGAATCCGTCGGCGTACATCGAAGTAAACGGTCTGATTCAGAACGATGTTTCAGGCGTGGCGGCGGCGTTTGCGAATTCCCGCGGATTTGCTGAACCGGGTGACGGCAGGGCTTCGGTGGAAATGGCTGCAATCCGCAACACGAAAGTGATGATCGGAAAACAGCGCACTTTCGACGATTATTTCGCGGAAACCGTAACGAACGTGGGACTGAAAGGCGAACAGGCACAGAATCAGCTTGCATCGCAGAATAAAATCATGGGCGACCTCCGCGACCTCCGGGACAGCATCAGCGGCGTAAACATCGACGAAGAACTTGCGGACATCATAAAATTTCAGCACGGATACAACGTGGCGGCAAAATTTATTACGGTGCAGGACGAACTTCTGGACACGCTGATAAATCGCCTGGGCGTATAAATTGAAAGGAGAAAAAAATGCATAGAATCAGTTCACAGTTTAACAACACGGACACGCAGTATCAGCTCAGAAAGCAGGAAGTGCGTCAGGCAGCGGCAAACAGGCAGATCGGAACGCAGAGCAGAATCGGTTCGCTCCGGGATGATCCGCTTGCTTCAGGTCACCTCGTGCGCTATCAGTCTTACCTTTCACGCATAAATCAGTTTGAAAAAAACGCGCAGATTCTGGCTGACCAGATGAACGTCCGCGAAGGCTACATGAATCAGAATTTGCAGATCATGCACAGAATCCGCGAAATTGCCGTAATGGGCGCAAACGGAACTTATACTGCCGATGATTTGAAGAATATGGCCGTGGAAGTGGACGAACTTTTAAAGGAACTCATTCAGAATGCAAATGCAACGGGACCCGACGGTTCGACGCTTTTTTCAGGAACTCGCACAAAAGGAATCGCTTTCGACGTGGAAATGGGAAATATTCCGGGTTCTTCCGAAGAGCTGATTGAAAAAGTAAATTACAAGGGCAACATTCAGGCGAACAGCATCGAAGTGGACGAAAACGCGTACCTTACCGTGGACACGAGCGGAAACAAGACTTTCTGGGCGGAACCTCAGCAGCTTCTGGGGCAGCGTGATTTGACGCAGTGGCAGGCGCTGGACGATGCAGTAATTTCCGTGGATGGAACTGACATTGCCATAAAGGCAGGCGACAACATTTACGCGGTGGCATCGAAAATCAACGATTCGGGCGTGGCGGTAAAGGCTTCCATCGATCCGATTTCTCAGGGGCTGAATCTTTCCACGACGGATTCGCATCAGATCTGGCTTGAAGATAAATCGGGAAACACGCTTTCGGAAATGGGATTTTTGACTGAAGAAAAAAATCGTCCGCCGTACAACATCAATACTTCCGCGGTAAAAATTTCGGGCGGTTCCATGTTTGACGCGGTGATTTCCTTGCGCGACTCCATGCTTCGCGGTGACCAGGAATCCATCGGCAGCCGGGTGCTGGGAACCCTTGACTACGGAATCGGAAATTTGACGACGCGGCTTGCAAAAAACGGAAGCGACTACGAACGCGCCATGAACAACGTGGAACGAAGCAAAACCGGCTCGCTGAACGTAACGAAACTCGTAAGCAGGGAAGGCGACATTGATTTGACCGAAGCCATTACGGATTTAAAGATGCTTGAGTACGTAAACCAGGCGACCATGAGCAACGCAGGCAGAATGTATTCAAGTACGCTGCTGAATTATATGCGTTAAGGGTAAAAAATGACTGTAGAAACCAAGACAATGGGGAGAGTTGAAGTTCCTGACGAGCGGATTATTTCCGTGCCCGACGGACTTTTCGGTTTTGAGGAATACACTGATTTTGCGCTGGTCGAAAGCGAATACGAGCCGCTCATCTGGCTTCAGTCGCTTCAGGAAAAAAAACTTGCGTTCCTTTTAATCGACCCGTTTCTGATTTCCTCCGATTATCAGGTCGAAATTGACGATAAGGAACTGGAGAAAATCGGCGTGGAAGACCCTTCTGATGTTTCGGTTTTTGCAATCGTTACGGTTCCGGGGGACGGAAGTGCAGTGACGGCGAATTTTCAGGGACCGCTGGTGGTAAACAAACGGAACCGGCTCTGTATGCAGGCAATTCTGAACGATTCGCGCTACACCACGAAGCACAACATCATCGAAGCCTTGAAGCGCAAGGAGGCGGAATAATGCTGATCCTTTCGCGGAAAATCGACCAGAAAATTTGCATCGGCAACGACATTTCCATCACCATAATCGACGTAAAGGGCGATCAGGTAAAAATCGGTGTGGAAGCGCCGGGCAACGTAAAAGTTTACAGGCAGGAAGTTTTTCAGGCGATTCAGAACGAAAACAAGGCAGCGGCGTCCCAGATTTCCGTGGAGCGGCTGAACAAAATTTTCGGCTGATTATTTTTTCGCGGATTTTTCTTCCAGAACGATTTCTGCTTCACTTTTCCGCACGTAAAGCGGACCGTCGTAATCTTTCAGCGGTTCGATTTTTTCCCTCATCATTTCTTCCGCGATTTCAAAAAGACTTTCCGCAGCGTCATTTTCAGGCGAAAAACAATGCAGCGAATAAAGCGGCGTAATTTCGTTCGTGCGCTCGACGAATTTTTTTGATGAAGGCCCGCAGACTAAAACCGAAATTTCCGGATCCAGCTGATTTAAAATTTCTTCCACGGATGATTCTTCTTCCGCGCGCAAGGATTCGCCCCGGGCAAAAAAAGCGTAAAAAAATTCGTCTTCCTTCGATTCAATCACCGAAAGCACCGATTCCGTGGATTTTCTGAACTGATACGCGTAAGATTTCAGCGAGTTCACTCCGTAGACCGGAATTCCGTGTGCAAGATTCATGGCTTTCAGCGCGCTTAAACCGAGCCTGAGTCCGGTAAAACTTCCGGGTCCCAGAGTTACCGCGGAATAATCCAGGTCGCAGGCGTTCAGCGAATTTTCTTTCAGCACAAAGTCGATGGCAGGCAGAATTTTTTCAGACTGACGCGTTCCCTGGTCAAGCACAAGTTTTACGAGATTTTTTTCGTTTTTCGACGCGATGGAAATTTTTGATACGGCGCAGTCGATTGAAATTGCTTTCATTTTTTTTCTCCGTTTGTCCGGAACAAAATACACGAATTTTTTTTTTTGTTGAATACGTTTTCTGCGCAAAAATTTTTTTTACTGCTTTATTTCCACGGAATTTCGCCGTTGTGCCAGTTTTCGATTTTTATTTTCCGCGAACCGTCGCTTTGTGAAGAAATTTCCACGATTATGGATTTTTTCGGCAGAACTTTTTCGATTTTTTCGCTCCATTCAATGACGCTGATTCCGTTGCCGTAAATCAAATCGTCCACGCCCAGATTTTCAAAATCTTCCGCGCCGTCCAGCCGGTAAACGTCCATGTGGTAGAGATCCATTTTTTTTCCGCGGTATTCGCTTACAAGGCAAAAAGTGGGGCTGGTAATTTCGTCTTCCACGCCCAGCGATTTCGCGATTCCTTTGGTGAATGTAGTTTTTCCCGCAGCCAGATCGCCTTTCATGGCAAGAACGTCGCCAGGCTTTAAAAGTGCACCGATTTTTTGCGAAAGCTGAATGGTTTCTTCCGCCGATTTCGTTATGAATTCCATTTCGCTAAACTTCGGGGAGTTTTCCGTTTTTCGCCATGTCATCGATGAACGTTTTTAAACTTTTCGTCATGGGCAGAACGGGATAATCCAGATTTTTGGGCAGCGGATCCAAGTCAACCGTGCGCATTCCCAGCGGATTCATTTCCACGGTAAAACTTACGGGAACGGAAATTGTCGAGGAAATCAGTTCGATTTTCGCAACGGCCTTGTAATGATGTATGTAATAAATGTAGCCGTCTTCTTTTGTAATGGAAGTCAGTTCCAAAACTTTCATAAAATACCCCAATCAAAAATAATCGTAGATGCAAGTGTAAATGTTGTTTTTTACCGATATATCAATGTCGGTGAATTTTATGTACAACAAGAATGTTTTTTCATCAGAATCTTTTTTTGTCTTTACGATGACGCCCTGCGCTTCGCTTTTGTCCATTCCGGGCATGGAAAAATAAACCTGAATGTATTGTCCCTGAACGATGGGAAGTCCGCAGGCAAGTTTGCATCCTGTAGCGGAAATGTCTATAAGTGCGCCGTTGTATTTTTTGGGCTGAACTTCAAATTTGCGCTTCTGTTCGTTTCCGGAAAATTTTACTGCTGAAAACTGACATTCGCGGTTTACGTTCTGTCGTTTCGTCATGCGGTTCTGCACGATTTTCATGGTGGGCGAGTGACCCGTCAAAAGATAAACTTTTCCGTTGGGAAGTTTTTCGTACCGTACTGCGCGCACAATGCATTTGTATAGAATTCCTGTCTGCGCGGGAAACGTCAGGATGAATTTTGAAAGCGGCTTCGGTTTGCTCTGCGACTGTTCCATTTCGGGCGGAATTTCCAGATGGATTTCGTTCTGCGTGTTTTTGCTGACTTTCGCGTTCCACTGGATTTTTTTGTCGCCGATTATCGTAACGATTTGACCGATGTGAAGCGATTTTGTGGAAAGAATCGAATGGGTTCTGTCCACGAGTTTTTCGATTTTGTAGCGGACTTCGTAAAGCAGCGCGATTTTTTCTTCATTCCGCGGAACCTGTTCGTTCAGCCGCTGAAATTCCGTCCTGAAAAGCTGATTTACTTCGGATTCTTCCCTGTACAGAAAGTAAATGTTTTTCGTGTGGTAACGCCTGCACATATGCCACAGCCGGATCATTTCCTGCTTGGTGAAATTCGCTTCGTGGGCGAGCATTTTTATGTCGGAAAGTTTCGTTTCGCGGTTTTTGTTTGCTTCAATCCACGCGCTGGATTTTGTAATTTTTTTGTACTTCCGGATGATCAGGAAAACGACGACGGCAATCACGCAGAAAATCAAAAAAATTCCGATGAAAACGTAGACGAAACTGTTTTGTCTTGCCGCTAAAGGCGAACCAGATGTATTCATAAAACACCTCCAAAAATCAGCCCTTTACAAAATCGAATCGATGGCGGCTGCAACCTGTTCTAATCGTGGCGCAATTTCGTATTCGCACAAATCGCCCGAAGTAACCGTGTCCTTTGATTTAAGGGATTCCTCAAAATCTCCCATAACGCGGGCGAAATCCTCGAAAAATTCAGTGAAAGTCTTATTGTCGATTTTCAGCGCAGAATAAACTTCAGGAAAAAGCGCACTCAACGCAGAAGTGTGGCAAAAATCGTCTACCGCTTCCGCAAGTTCCTTTATGATTTCGTTGGCTTCCATGTCCTTTCCGCTCTGCAAATCCACGGGAACTTCAGGAAGTTTTTTCGCCAGTTCCGAAAAACGTTTTTTTGCATTTCCGAATGAAGACAAAATCGTCGCTTTCGCTAAAACCTGCAGTTCGATTTTTGTGCTGTCGTCGACGGGCTTTTTTGTTGCTTCGTCAAATTCCTCCGCGGGAATCCGTTTTCCGTTGATTTTTATGCCGATTGTAGTAGCGTCGTTTTTTGCCGCCGTTTCTTCAAAAGATTTCAGAATGTCGCCGATAGTTTTTTCGTTTTCCAAAGAAATGTCGATTTTTTCGTCGTTAACAAAGAATTCCATAAAAACTCCCATACGCTTCCGCGCAACGTATTCTATATTCTATAGTAAATGATTTTATCTTGCAATGAAAATTTAAATTTTGTTCCGCTACTTTTTGTTTCCCTGATTCGTGAAATTCTGGATGGACGACTGCTGATTTTCGAGGCTGTTTAAACTTCCTTCCATGTTTGCGTATTTTCGCTTGAGTTCGGCTTCTTTCCGGTCGAGCTGCGTCTGAAGTCTGCTGATTTTTGTACTGGAATTTTTTATCTGGTTGTCCAGCGATGTGGTTTTTGCCGAAATAATTCCGCCTGACTGAACCCACGAAGTAAGCTGTTTGTCGAGCCTGTACGCAATTCCGTCGTCGATTATCAGGTCGCCGTCTGAATCAATTCCGAAAAGATTTTTTATCTGTAAAAGATTTGATTTAAGCGATTCGTCTAATTTTTTTTCGTCCACTTCAAGGTAACCGCGCATAAGTGACGGAGAATATCCGCGTCCGCCTGATGCATTTGTGGAAATTCCCAGCTGGCTCAGCATGGTCACTGCGTCATCGTCGGAAAATCTGTAACTTGACGAAACGATTTGCTGCATGGAAGATTTTCCGTTTGTAAGTGAAAAGTCGCCCTGAAACATTCCGAGCCGTTCTGCCGCTTTTTCCTGTTCGTCCGCCGTCAAATAATCCAGTTCAGAAATGACTTCGGGCTTGTTCATGGAAAGAATGTTGATTTCCGCCAGAGTCTGATTGTATTTTCCCACGAAAGTAATTATGGCGTCTTTTGCTGAATCCGTATCGGGCTGAACGTCGATTTTTACTGGCCGCTCGGATTTTTCATGAATGTGAAGCGTTACGTTCGGCACAATGTCGTCAATGTCGTTGGACGGACGCGTCATGGTGATTCCTTCGTATTTGATTTTTGCGTCGTCAGCCGTGGAAATTGCGTGTTTCGGCGCGAATCCCGATGATTTTTTTTCGTCAAAACAAAGCGGATTCGTCATGGAAATTTCTTTTCCCGTGTTGGAATTCCGCACGATTAAAGTCTGCGCGTCAGGGAAATCCGAAATTTTAAACGAAACTTTTGTGTTTCCGTCTGAATCTGTGGAAAAATATTTTTTATCAACGGCAGTTTCGTTTCCCCCGGAGTCCCGCACAAAAAAAATCTGCTCGTCCGAAACTTCCACGGGCAAAACGTTCTGCGAATCGTCCTGGTTGTTTTGCGGCGGCAGTGTGGAATCGCTCGGATTATTGAAAACCGTAATTCCTTCGTAAGTGATTTTGTCGGGCGAGGGGAGCACCAGCGACTGTTTTTTTTCTCCGCCGGCAGAAGACGTTATATCATCAGTTTTTTGCGTGGAAAACGAAAATTCCACTTTTCCCGACGGCGAATTTTTCACGGAAGAAGGCAAATCCATCTCGAATCCGCCCCGTGCACCAATTTTTATTTCATTTTCGCCGGCTGAAACACTGGATTTTGAAATGGACGGAAGGGATTTCTGTTCCGTTTCGTCTTTTGTCTGCGGCGTCCTGCTCTGGGATTCTGAAAATGTGAGGGATACGGTTTCGCTTTTTACCGCGGAAATCATGCCGGTTTCCTTCGCCAGATCCATTGCCTTATTTTCAAAAACTAACGAATTTTCTGCGCCGGTCTTGAGGCTTTCAATCAGGAGTGATTTTTTGTCGGAATTTACGCCGATTAAACTTGCCTTTATAATGTCGTTTCCACGCCGGTTCAATGCCGAAACAAAGTCGCTGATTTTTCCGCCTTTCCATGTAAGTTCCACGGATTTTTCGCCGACTCTGTACGTATATTTTCCCGCTGCCACCTGAAAATCGCTTTCAATTTCATCGCTTAAAAAACGATCTGCGCCGGCAGGCTGAATCACTTCGACTTTAAAAGAACCGAATTCCGCTTCACGACCCACGTCCGCAGTAACGGAATTTTCATCGGAAGAAGACGATAATTTGTTGCCGAAAGGATTTTCAAAAGAGTACAGCGTTTTCACACTGTCCCTGAGCGTAGACATTTTCTGGTTTACGCCACGCCAGGCATCCTGCTGCTTTTTATACGTTTCAAGATTCTCTTCCTCACGCTTAAGCGGAATCCGCTCCACTTCCATGAGAGATTCTACGAGATCATTTGTTTTGTATTTATCGCTTACGCCTGGTATGTTTAGTCCATCAGCCATTAAATCATCTCATCAAAAAGCACACCGATTGCCTGTCTCATTCTTGCCTGAATTTTTTGTATGTCTTCTGATGGTATCTGTCTGATAACTTCGTTTGTATTTGCGTCTACGACCGTAACGATTACTTTGTTCAATTCGTCGTTGACGTTGAAATGAAGTTTGTGACCTGTAACCATATCAGAAAGTTTCTGCAGTTCCTTTACTGATGCTTCCACGTCTGCCTTGTTTTGTTCAATGTTTTTTAGAACTTCTGATGCACTCGTAGGAAGAGAACCTTTCGGTAAAGTTCCCGCTTTTTGTACAGAAAACACATTGTAGTCATGGCCATCCATTGCCATTCTCTGACCATTTATACCTATCGTATTCATGGACATTTCCTCCTGAAATAAAGGGAAGAGAGGGGAAGGGGGCGCACCCCTCCTCACTCTTACGCATAGTTTAGATTAAAAGAAGACATCCAGATTTCTCTTACTCCAAAAAATGCGATTATAGTCGTTACTTTTTCTACTGAAGCAACGCCAGTACGTTCTGCGACTGGTTGTTTGCCTGAGCAAGCATCGCCGTTCCAGCCTGTGTAAGGATGGAGTTTTTGGTGTACTGAACCATTTCAGAAGCCATGTCAGTATCGCGGATTCTTGATTCTGCGCTCTGCATATTTTCCGCCGCAACAGAAATTCCTTTTGAAGCAATTTCAAAGCGGTTCTGGTACGCACCCAAATCGGCTCTCTGTCGTGAAACAGATTTCAATGCCGCATCAATTGTACCGATTGCCATGTTTGCAGTATCCGGTGTGGAAATGCTAATCTGCTCGTCAGCTCCCTGTGAGCCTTTGAGTCCGAGGGCCTGTGCAGTCATCGTACCGATGAAAGCGGTTACTCTCTGATCCATGTTCGCACCAACCTGGAATGTCATTACATTGTTCGTTGCAGAGTTTTCTGCGAAACGACCTGTAAGCATGTTCATTCCGTTGAACTGCGCCTGTGAAGCAATTCGGTCTACTTCAGCAACAAGCTGAGAAACTTCAACCTGAATCTGCATTCTGTCTTCGTCTGAATAAATTCCGTTTGCAGACTGAACAGAAAGTTCGCGGATTCTCTGAAGAATGTCTGTAGTTTCCTGCAAGTATCCTTCAGTTGCCTGGATAAAAGACACTCCGTTTTGGATATTTTTGTTGGCCTGGTTAAGTCCGCGGATCTGGCTTCGCATCTTTTCAGATACGGCAAGTCCTGAAGCGTCGTCTCCAGCGCGGTTGATTTTTTCGCCTGAGCTAAGTTTTTCGATGTTGCCCATAATCTGTGAGTTTGAAACTCCCAAAGTACGGTTTGCAAACATCGAACTCATGTTGTGATTAATGACCATAATAATGTCCTCCATGAAACATTTACGCAACGCATCTTGCGTCGTGCCATCTGTAAAGGCTTCCGTCAGTTTTTGCGCCCCCGACGAAAGTTTTAGCCCTTGTACAGCAGGAACTGTTGCTTATTTTTTCCTTTTCAGGAAAGAAGCAACTGTCTATGCCGTTACAGACTCATGGAAAACCGTTTTCAAAGAACAACCCGAAAAGGGCAGACCGTGCTAAAATCACGGCAAAAAGCCAATAGATTCCACTGTAAAAAAGCGCAGCAAAAAAACAGAACCTATCCTGCAATGTTTAAGAGGACATGGAATAATCCACATCCTCTTATAACAAGATTATAACACACTACTGGAGCAAAGACAAGACATTTTGCGACTGGTTGTTTGCCTGAGCAAGCATCGCAGTGCCGGACTGTGAAAGCACCTGATTCTTTACGAAGCTTACCATCTGCGAAGCCATATCGGTGTCGCGGATTCTTGATTCGGAAGCCTGGGTGTTTTCAGCGGCAACGTCAAGTCCCTTAACCGCATAGTCGAGCCGGTTCTGGTACGCACCCAGATCCGCACGCTGCTTGTTGATGAGCTTGAGTGCTTCGTCCAGAGTTCCGATTGCGCGGTTTGCATCGCTCGGTGCAGCAATGGACATAATTTCTTCGCTGCCGATTTCTTTCAGTCCGAGAGCCTGAGCCGTCATCGTTCCAATGAAAACGCTCATTCGCTGATCCATATTTGCGCCGATGTGGAGCCACATGGAAGCGGTCGGTGTGTTTTCGCCGGTTGCCTTTGCAAATCGACCTGTAAGCATATTCATGCCGTTAAACTGCGCCTGTGACGCAATTCGGTCAACTTCTGCAATGAGCTGCGAAACTTCAACCTGAATCTGCATTCTGTCTTCGTCGGAGTAAATTCCGTTGGAAGACTGAACTGCAAGTTCGCGGATTCGCTGAATGATGTCGGTGGTTTCCTGCAAATATCCTTCGGTGGTCTGAATGAAGCTGATTCCGTTGGCGGCATTTCGTGAAGCCTGATTCAATCCGCGGATCTGACTTCTCATTTTTTCAGAAACTGCCAGTCCGGAAGCGTCGTCGCCTGCACGGTTGATTTTTTCGCCCGACGAAAGTTTTTCCATATCTTTCTGAAGGGAACCCTGAGTTACTCCCAGAGAACGATTTGAAAACATTGCGGACATGTTGTGGTTGATGACCATAATTATTCCTCCTTGGAATTTTTGCGAACCAAATCCTTTTGGTCGTGGTTTGTAAAAGATTACATCTGCATTACAAGGCTACATCTGCAATCTTTTACATTGAAAAATCTTGTTGATGTCTTCTACGAAGTTGAACAACAATGATTCTCCTGTATATTCTTCGGAACGGAACGCCGAAAACTTTAGCATTTTTTTTATTTTTTTCGAGAAATTTTTTAATTTTTTCCCTGAATTTGCCTGAAAATATTTTTTCCACGGATTTATTTTGGTCTAAAAAAATCGTTTCATTTTTTCCGTGGAATTTCTGCAT